>NZ_JAFCTN010000001.1:0-273598 GCF_049896045.1 Pseudomonas sp. PWP3-1b2 | reverse complement strand
CGCGCACGGTGGTCTTCGGTGCGTCTACTGCTTCAGCCAGGTCAGCGATCAGTTGGTCTTTAGTAATAGCCATTGTGGTGTTCCTTCCCTATCAAATTCATATGGATTGCAGAGTGCAGTGTCAGCCGTCGAGCCCGACCGTCATGGCCTGGCACCCCCGGCTATAACCACGGAGATCGGGGTTATAGATGCTTGAATCGGGGATTGGTTCGACCTGACAGATGCTGAATGCACGCTTAACGCCGAGACTTGGCGTAAGACGGGGCAAAACTAGCACAGAGACGGGGAAATATCCGCCTCTACCTAGCCATTTGGTCAGCTTTATCGCTCTAAACCGTGAAAAAAAGGCATATAGGTCGTCGGAGGTCGGCCAAAACGCCCATGCAGGCGCGTCTTGGCCAACGGGTGCGGTACACTGGGCGACTTTTCGGGGAGGCCACCTGCTCCCCTTCAACCAGCCGAGAAGCCTATGCCGATCCGTCATTGCATCGTCCACCTGATCGACAAAAAACCCGACGGCACACCCGCAGTTCTCCACGCCCGCGACTCGGAACTGTCCGAATCTGCGGCCATCGAGAACATGCTTGCCGACCTCAACGAGAGCTATAACGCCAAACAAGGCAAGGCCTGGGGTTTCTTCCATGCCGAGTCCGGCGCGCACCCGTTCAGCGGCTGGTTGAAAGAGTATTTCGACGGCGGTCAGGATTTCACCACCTTCAGCCGCACCGCCGTTGAGCACCTGCAAAAGCTGATGGAGGAGTCCAACCTCTCCGTTGGCGGCCACGTGCTGTTTGCCCACTACCAACAAGGCATGACCGACTACCTGGCCATCGCCCTGCTGCACCACAGCGAAGGCGTGGCGGTGACCGAGGAGCTGGACGTAACCGCGTCGCGCCACCTGGACCTGGGCCAGTTGCACCTGGCCGCGCGCATCAACATTTCCGAGTGGCAGAACAACAAGCAGTCCAAGCAGTACATCTCGTTTATCAAAGGCAAAAACGGCAAGAAGGTCTCGGAGTACTTCCGCGACTTTATCGGCTGCCAGGAAGGCGTCGACGGCCCGGGCGAAACCCGCACCCTGCTCAAGGCCTTCAGCGACTTTGTTGAAAGCGAAGACTTGCCGGACGAATCGGCCCGCGAAAAAACCAAAACCCTGGTGGATTACGCCAGCAGCCAGGCCAAACTCGGCGAGCCGATGGGCCTGGAAGAACTCTCGGGTTTGATCGATGAAGAGCGGCCAAAGGCGTTCTACGACCACATCCGCAACAAGGACTACGGCCTGTCGCCGGAAATCCCGGCCGACAAACGCACCCTCAACCAGTTCCGCCGCTTCACCGGCCGCGCCGAAGGCTTGTCCATCAGCTTTGAAGCGCACCTGCTGGGCGACAAGATCGAGTATGACGAAGCCGCTGGCACCTTGATCATCAAGGGCCTGCCGACCCAGCTCACTGACCAGCTCAAGCGCCGTAACTGATGCTCGGCGGGGTCCTCAAGAAAGTCCTGCTGGTGTTGCTGGTGGTGGTAGTCATCCAGAACTGGGGCAAGATCGAGCGGCTGTTCAACCCCTCACAGGTGGTATCGGAACAGGTGCGCGCTTCGGCGCGCGTGACGCTCTATTCCACCGAGTGGTGTGGCTACTGCAAGCAGATCCGGCGCTTTCTGGACCAAAAGGGCATCCCGTATCAGGCGCTGGATATCGAGAAAGACGCCCAGGCGCGCAAGGCGTACGAGGCGTTGGGCGGCGGCGGGATTCCGTTTGTGGAGGTGAACGGCACGTTGATTCGGGACTACAACCCCGATGCAATCATGGCCGCGTTGAAGTAACCCCGAAGCTGTATGAGCTGGCCTTTGTGGGAGCTGGCTCCCACACAAGCCAGCTCCAACATTCAGCCCTGCTGCGGCATTAGAAGTTAGCTTCCAGCGAGACCATCGCCGTGCGCTCCTCTCCGACGTTGTAATACGCCGTGCTCGGTGCCAAACCACCCACCGGAGCCGAGTTGAAAGACACAGTGCGCGCCGAGCTCAGGTATTGCTTGTCGAACACGTTAAGCATTGAAAACCGCAGGGCCGCCGACTTGACCACCTTCTTGTCCACCGGCAAATAAATACCTGCGTTCAGGTCAAACACTGTGCGCCCGGAAATCTTTTCATCGTTGGTCAAATCGCCGTAAAAACTGCCCACGTACTTGCCCGCAATGTTGCCGTAGAAGCGCGCGTCGTCATACCCGAACACCAGGTTGAACATGTTTTCCGGCACGTTGGCCAGTTGCTTGCCCGACGTCGGCAACCGCACGTTCTTGCTCAGCACATTGTCTTGCTGCTCAGACTGGGTGTAGGTGTACGAGGCGTAATAATTGAAGTTGTGCGGCAGCAGCCCACTCCACTCCAGTTCCAGGCCTTTGTTTTCGACGCTGCCAACGTTGAGCACCATGTAGTCACCGGCAGCGTCAGTGGTCGACACCTGACGGTCCTTGAAGCTGATGTAGAACAGGGTCGCGCTCAGTGCCAGGTCGTCTTCGGTGTAACGCCAGCCGAGTTCCTGGTTCCAGCTCAATTCCGACTTGAGACTGACGGAATCGCCCTTGTTGTACAGCACGTAGTTCGGCGGCGTACGCATGTTGCGGGTGACGTTGTAGAACGTCTGATTGCTCTCATCGACCTGGTATTTGGCGTTGAAGCTGGGCAGGAATTGATGGTAACGGGTGTTCCGTTTTTCCGCCTTGTCGTACAGGCTGCCCAGATTGTTGCCGTCACGCTCAACGTACTGGTACGCCACGCCGCCGTTAAAACTCAAGTCTGGCGTGGCCTGCCAGCTGTCCTGCACCCAGATTTTTTGTGACGGGGTGACGGTGTAGTAGTGGCGCCCCTGCACCGTGGCGCCGTTCTTGTCGACCACCTGACCGCCCGCGTTGTAGTCGCCCCACACGTCATCCGGAGCGCCTTCGCCGTTGATGCCGATAAAGGGCTGGGTTTGGCGCTGGCGCGCGCGTTCATACCAATAGCCGTAATCCAGGCTGTGCTCGTCGTTGATGTCCCATTTCATTTTGGCGGTGAAGCCAGGCCGCCAGGTCTCGGTCCATGAAGGCCGATAGTAGTTGTCCGATTTCAGGTTGCTCAGGGTGTAGTTGCCAGCCTTGTCAGACGTCGGCCCCAGGCTGGAAGCGGTCTGGCCGCTGAAACTGCCACCGTTGGCCCAGTAGTAATACGGCGTGACGGTCAGCGACAGATTGTCTTGCAGGCGCCAGCGCTGAGTCAGCGTGGCGTTGACGCTTTCGAACGGGTTGCGATTGAGCTTGTAGGACGCCGACAACAAACCGGCTTTGTAAACCGGTGTTTCGGCGTAGTCCTTGCGCCGCCCTTCGTTCTCGAACTGCGCCTTGCTCAAGCTGTTGTAGTTGTAGTTTTCCTGGTTGTTGTACTTCACCGTAGCCAGTGTGGAATTGCCGTTGTCGTCTTCAAACAGGCTGCTCCACTCGACTTTGTCGCTGCGCAGGGTGCCTTTGCCGCGCCATTTATCACCTTCCAGGTGAGAAGCCGAGACCCAGGTCTTAAGGCCACCAAAATCGCCGGTATTGACCCGCACGAAGCTCTTGCGCAGGTCATTGGCGCCCACGATCTGCTTGGCGAACACCCCGGATTCCTTGGTCGGCCGTACGGTGATCATGCCGATGTTGCCGCCGCTCGAGCCGATGTGCGGGCCGTCGGCTTCCGAAGAGCCTTGGGTGGCGAACACTTCCGCGAGGTTTTCCGGGTCGCCCAGCTGGTTTGAATAAACGCTGTAGTTGCCCGAGTCGTTGATCGGCACGCCATCGACCGACACGCCGACCTGGTCGGAGCTCATGCCGCGCATGGTGAAGTTGGTGCCACTGGTGCCGCTGGCGTCATCGCTGGAAACGTTGATGCCGGGGGTGTATTTGAGCTTGTCGATGGCGTTGGCGGTTGACGACATTTCGTCCATGGCTTCCTTGGTCACCGTCGACCGCGCCTTGGCACTTTCTTCGCGAATCATGTGGCCATTGCCGAGGGTTTGTTTGCCGGCGATATTCACCGACCCCACGTCCTGAGCGTCGTCCGCCAAAACCAGCGGCGCAAAACCACCCAGGCCCGATGCTAAAAGCAGGGCATAAAGATTGTTGTAGTTCACGTGTAGATCCCTTACTGACGTTGCTCTGTTGTATGGGGCAGCTGCGTCGGGGCTGGTCTGACAGGCGACGCATGGTTTCCTGACCGTTTGCTCAGGAACCTGCGGATGATCCACGGCACGTGTAACCGTTTGGTGACAGGTTTGAGTGATTGCGATGACGGTTCAGTGAAGGCGCGGCGGTGTATGTGTCTAACGCAACACAATCACCCGACCCAGCAGGCTGTGTTGCTCGAAGCCCAGCACGGCTTGCAAGGCATTCAACACCGCCTGTGGGTCTTTGCTCGGAAAGCTGCCGCTGACGCGCTTGGTGCCCATCTCGTCATTCAGCAAAAGAATGCGGCCCGGGTAATATCGGCCGAGGTCCTTGACCACATCGGCCAACGGCGCCTTGTAGTAATTGAGCCAGCCGTCACGCCAGGCCAGGCGTGATTCGCTGTCGACCGGGTGCATGGCCTGCGCCACGCCTTCGGCGTAGGCCACTTGCTGGCCTGCCGTCAGAACTTGCTGTTGGCCGGTGTGGGACGGCGTCACGCCAACCCGGCCAGACAACACGGTCACCTCAGCGCCGGCCGGTTGCAGGCGCACTTCGAACTGGGTGCCCAGCACCCGCGCCTCACCGCTGCCCGCCTCCACCACGAAGGGCTGGCCGGTGTGGGTCACGCTGAAAAAGCCCGCGCCGCGACGCAAGCGGATGCGCCGTTCGCCCTGGCTGAAATCCACGTCGATGGCGCTGTCAGCATCCAGGGTGACGTGGGATTGATCAGCCAGGGTGAAGGTTTTGACCTCACCTGGCGCGGTCACGTAATCGGCACCCAGGTCATCGACCCACCGCGACGGCTGCCAACCGGCGCCCATCGACACCATCACCAGCAGGCACGCGGCCATAGCCAACGCGCCGAACCCGCGCACGACCCGCGAGCGTTTGGAGGTGTTCATCGCATTGAGGTAACCCTGCAAGGCCAGTGCATCTTCGTCCGCCAGTGCGCGTGCGGGCACTTCGCTCAACTCCCACAGCACCTGGGCCTGAGAATAGGCCTCGACGTGCGCCGGGTCGGCTCGCAGCCACTGGCTGAACGTGGCCTGGTCGCCACTGCTGGGCCTGTCGTGCAACAGGCTCAACCAGTCAAGAGCGGCCTGTTCCTGGGCGGGCGTGGGGGTGGCGTTCACGGTGCTTTCCCTGGCGAGCGTGGGGTCGATGGTTCGCGAAGGCTGGCTTTGCAGGCTTCGAGGGCGCGCATCATATGTTTTTCCACGGCGCTTTGGGACAGGCCCATGGCTTTGGCGATTTCTGCGTACTTGCGCCCGTGAATGCGGTTAAGCAGGAAAATCTGCCGGGTGCGCTCCGGCAAGCTGCGCAAGGCGGCTTCGACATGGCGCAAATCGTTGCCCGCCTCGAGCGCCGCTTGAGGCTCAGAACCGCCGTTGTCTTGCTGTTCCGGCAGCCAGCCTTCGTTGCTGCGTACCCGCGCGCTTTCACTGCGCAGATGGTCGATGGCGATGTTGCCGGCGCAGCGCAGCAAGTAGGTGCTGAGTTCTTCAACCTGCACCAGCGGCCGACGCCAGAATCGCAGGAACAGGTCCTGCACCAGGTCCGCCGCCGTGGCGCGGCAACCGACGCGCCGGCTGACGAGTGCTTCCATCTGCGAACGCTGGGACAAAAACACCTGCAGGAAATGCGCACGCCCACCGGCCGCATCGGTGTGCGGGTTGTCCGGGGATTCGGGTGGGGTGCTGATCATCACGAGAAACTCAGGAGAAGGCGAAGGCCGCAACAGGGCTGGCGAGCACGCTAACGCCTGCCAGGATCAAGGCCAGCCTGGGCCGGTACGGCAACAGCAACACCAACAGCAGCGCGCTGAGCATCAGCACGGCGCACCACTCCACCAACCCCTGGCCCCATCCCGTGGCGGCGACGGCGGGCCAGATCGACACGCTCAACAGCAGCCAACCGGTGACGCGCAGGCTCAAGCGCCGACGCGGTGAAGGTTTGCTGCGCAGTAACTCGCCATGGTGACGGTCGGTGGACAGGCACAGTGCGCAAAAACCGGCGTAGCACATCAGCGACGCGAGGAGCATTCAGTGGGCCCCCTGCTTTAGCGCCAAACCACGCGCACGGGCGGTCTGGGGTTGCGGCACCGTGCGGTATTGCATCTTCCAGGCTGCCCACATGAGAAACAGCCCGCTGGCAAGGCACGTCAGGTCGAAACCGGCCATGGCCCAGTCGCCCTTGGCGAGTGACACGCCCAGATGTTGCGAGGTGGTCAGCGCGTTCAGCAGCGGGATCGCTATAAACAGCAGCGCGCCAACACTCAATTGTTCGACCCAGGCCTGGCGGCCCCGACGCAACAGCGCATGCAGCACACTCAATGCCCAGGCAATAAAGAACACCTGCACTTCCCAGCCGGAGCGCTCGGCAAAGCTCACCGGCAGCAGGCGGTTAGCCCAGAAAAATGCGGCGATGGCGATCATCAGCCCGGCCATGCTGGCGATGTTCAGCACTTCCACCAGCCGCAATTCAAATGGAATCACGCCCGTTTTGGCGTGCTTGAGCTGACGTTTGCCGAGCCAAATCACCAGGCCGGTGCCGATCATCGCCGTACCCGCCAAGCCACAGATGAAATACAGCCAACGCAGCACCGGGCCGGCAAAATGGCCCATGTGCAAGCCGTAAAAACTGCCGCCAATGGCTGCCGGCAGCGACTGCTCGCCACTGACCCGCAACACGTCGCCGGTGGTACCGCTGAATGACACAGTGCTGCCGAAATCATGCACCACCCGGTCGGAACCGGCGCGGACCACATTGACCGAGGCATTCACGTCACTCGGGTTATTCACCACCAACCGCCCGACATGCCCGCCCGCCCATTGTTCGCGCGCTTGCTGATACATCGGCAGCAAGGGCAACAACTGCCCCGGCTGGCCGAGCGCGGGAGGGTTGTCTGTATTGGGAAATACCTCATTGAAAAATGCGCGGCTGTCGTCGCCATACGAAGCGACGATGGGTGCGGGCATCACCATGCTCATGAAAATCACCAGGCTGCTGTAGGTGATCATCAAGTGGAACGGCAGCACCAGCACGCCGACGGCGTTGTGCCCGTCGAGCCAGGACCGCTGGCCCTTGCGAGGGCGGAAGGTGAAGAAGTCCTTGAAGATTTTCTTGTGGGTGATGATGCCGGTGATCAGTGCGATGAACATCACCATGGCGGCGATGGTCGACAGCCAGCGGCCCCACGGGTAGGGCATTTGCAGCTGGAAGTGGAAGCGGTAGAAAAAATCGCCACCCATGCTTTCGCGGGCCTGCACCGGTTGAGCGGTGAGCGGGTCGAGGACTTTCTGAATGAAATTGCCGCGTTTGCCGGCGTCGACCTTGTCTTGCCACATCACCGACAAGCCGGGGTCTCGGCTGTCCGGCAAGGTGATAAACCAGCGCGCAGCATTGGGTGCCTGTTGCTGCAGATAGGCTTGGGCGGCAGCAAGACTGCGCGCGTCGTCCAATGGGTGCTCCTGCACTTCGGGCTGCATCCAGTGGGTAATTTCGTCCTTGAAATACGCAAGCGTACCTGTCAGAAAAATCGCAAACAGCAGCCAGCCGAAGATCAATCCAGCCCAGGTGTGCAACCAGGCCATCGCCTGACGAAAGCCCTCTTTCATGTGCGCACCATCCAGTAACCCACGCCCGCCAATGCCGCAAACAGCGCGCTCGGCAGCATCACGCCCCACCAGGCGCGCCACGCGGTGCGGCAAGCGAAGCACCAGATGACGGCGAGCAAATAGAACACAAACGAACTCATCATCCCGGTAATCACGGCGTCGGCGCGCGAAGTGGGCATCCACAGCGCCAGGCAAACGGCTGCCAGGGAAGCCATCAAATAGCCGCCGACCACGGCAGCCAACACGCGGGACGTGACGGCGAGGCGGTAAGCGGCGGGAAGTGAGGTTGTGCTTTTCATGCGGGCAGCGCCAGGTTCATCGGTGCGCAATATTAATGATAAATATTCTCATAAGCAAAAGAGAACGGATGAATCACCTGCCCTGGCGGATTGCCGAACCTTGTCTGGCGCCCTACAATGCGAACAATTCTTGTTCTCTAAAGCATGCTATTGCTTGTGGAGTGATCGCGTTGCAGCCGTCAAACACCGTCGAAGTCTTGTATCAGGACCATCACCACTGGCTCACCGGCTGGTTGCGACGCAAGCTCGGCTGCCCGGAAAGCGCGGCCGACCTGGCCCAGGACACGTTCATCCGCGTGCTGACCGCGCGCGAAACCCCGACCTTGATCGAGCCGCGCGCTTTCCTCACCACGGTCGCCAAGCGCGTGTTGTTCAATTTCTACCGTCGCCAGGACCTGGAGCGCGCCTACCTAGATGCACTGGCGCAAATGCCCGAGCACGTGGCGCCGTCGGAAGAAGAACGCGCGATCATCCTGCAAACCCTGGTAGAGCTGGACCAATTGCTCGACGGCCTGCCCGTTCAGGTCAAGCGCGCGTTCCTGCTGGCACAGCTCGACGGCCTGACCTACGCGCAAATCGGCACGGAACTCGGCATCTCCCTCGCCACCGTCAAACGCCACCTGAATAAAGCCGCCATGCGCTGCTACTTTGCCCTATGAATTTCTCCACGCAAGTCGCCGAACAAGCCGTGCACTGGCTGATGGAAATGCAGCAAGGCGCACTCAACCCGCGCCAGCAGGCGGCCTGGCAGCAATGGCTGACGGCGCACAGTGAGCACCAGCGCGCGTGGGACCATATCCAGCGCGTCAATCAGCGCCTGCGCGGCATGCCCTCGCCGCTGGCGCATGCGGCGTTGAATGCGCCGAAGTCCAGCAGCCGGCGTCAGGCATTGAAGCTGTTGCTGATCCTCGGCGCCGGTTCCGCCGCCGCCTGGGGTTTGCGCCAGCAACACGTTCTGCCACCACTGACTGCCGACTACCGCAGCCCCGTCGGCCAGCGCCGCCGCGTACAACTGGCCGATGGCAGCCAGTTGCAGCTCAATACCGGCAGCGCGGTGGATGTGCATTTCGATGGCGAGCAGCGTTTGATCCGTCTGCTGGAAGGCGAAATCCTGCTGACCGCTCGCGCCGCACCGGCCCCCCTGAAAATTCTCACGGGCCAAGGCTTGCTCAGCAGCCAGGCGGCGCGACTGAACGTGCGCCAGTTTAACGACCACACCCAATTGGCCGTACTCGACGGCCATGTGGACGTCATGCCGAACAGCTACAGCGGTTTGCCGCTGACCGTCGAAGCCTCGCGCCAGGTCAATTTCACCCGCAAGGGCTGGGACACTCCGCGCCCCACCGACGCCAACAGCGGCGCCTGGGCCGACGGCATGCTGGTGGCCGCGCATATGCGCCTGGAAGACTTCCTCAATGAGCTGGGCCGCTACCGCCGAGGCCAACTGAGTTGCGACCCGCAGGTGGCAAATTTGCTGCTGTCCGGCAGTTACCCGCTGGATGACAGCGAGCGCATTCTCGACCTGTTGGAAGTCAGTTTGCCGGTCAAGGTTCGGCGCTTCACGCGCTACTGGGTGAGCGTCCAGGCACGCGTCTAAACTTTTTTAAAAAACACTGAGCCGTTTTCCACCCCTCGCGTGACAGAGAAGGAAAGCCACCTTGATCCTTCCTTCTCAGGACCGCCCTTCATGCCCCAGCCACCGACGCTTCTCGCCCGCACCTTGCGCCAACTCCTGCTCGGCGCCAGCCTCAGCCTGACCGTGCTCTCGCCGGTGATGGCGGCCGACGCCAAGCCGTACCACATCGCGCCGACCTCGCTGGAAACAGCCCTGAACCAGTTTGGCCGCGAAGCCGGCGTACTGATTTCTTTCGGTTCAGAGGTGACGGCGGGCATGCAGAGCCCCGGTTTGTCGGGCAATTACAGCGCCGCTGAAGGCCTGCAAAAACTGCTCGAAGGCACCGGCCTGCAAGCTCGCGCCGAGGGCGAAAACGCCTACAGCCTGCAACCTGCAAACGCCCCGGCGACCCTCGAACTGCAAACCTCCAACGTGGTTGGCGACTGGCTCGGCGACGCCGCGCAAACCAACGTGTTCGAACACCCCGGCGCACGCGATGTGATCCGCCGCGAAGAGTTTGAGCGCCAGGGCGCAACCCAGGCCCGCGATGTACTCAACCGCATTCCCGGCGTCAACGCCCCGGACAACAACGGCACCGGCAGCCACGACATGGCGCTGAACTTCGGCATTCGCGGCCTCAATCCACGCCTGGCGTCGCGCTCCACGGTATTGATGGACGGCATCCCGGTGCCCTTCGCGCCTTACGGCCAGCCGCAGCTGTCGTTCGCGCCGATCAGCATGGGCAACATGGATGCAGTAGATGTGGTGCGCGGCGGCGGCGCGGTGCGCTACGGCCCGCAAAACGTCGGCGGCATTGTCAACTTCGTCACGCGCGCAATCCCGGATGCACCCACCGTCAAAGGCGGCTTGCAGACGGAAACCAGCCCGTCTTCCAGCCACGACGGCTTCAAAACCACCGGCAACCTGCTGGCCGGCGGCACTGCCGATAACGGCCTGGGCGGCGCGATTTTGTACTCCGGCACCCGTGGCGGCGACTGGCGGGAAAACAGCAACACGCGCATCGACGATTTGATCCTCAAGGGCAAGTACCAGCTCGACGACGCCAACAGCTTTAACGCCATGGCGCAGTACTACGAAGGCCAGGCCGATATGCCCGGCGGCTTGAACGTCAAGGACTACAAAGCCGACCCCTATCAGTCCACCCGCCCCTACGACAAATTCTGGGGCCGCCGCACGATGTTCAACGCCGGTTACCGTTACCAGCAAGACCGCCGCGAATTCACTGCCAACACCTTCTTCACCACCACCTTGCGTAATGGCTACCTCGACCAGGGCAACTTCCTCTCGCTGTCGCCGCGTGAGTACTGGGTGCGCGGCCTCGAAACCCGTTTCGCTCAAGGCTTCGACCTTGGCCCGACCAGCCATGAAGTCGGCGTCGGCTACCGCTACATCAACGAAGCCGGGCATGAGTTGCGCTACCGCACGCCGATCAGCGCCAACCAGCAACTGCCCGACACCAACAGCCGCAACGACCGCGACACCCGTGGCGCCACCGAAGCCAATGCATTTTTCGTCGACGACCGCATCGATATCGGCAAGTGGACCATCACCCCGGGCGTGCGCTACGAGATGATCGAGTCGCAGCAGACCAACAACCTGACAAACGTCAAATACAAAGGCGACTACAACACCGCGTTGCCGGCGTTGAACGTGCTCTACCACCTCACCGAAGACTGGAACCTCTACGCCAACACCGAAGGCTCGTTCGGCAGCGTGCAGTACAGCCAGATGCCAAACCGCGTGACCAGCGGCGAAGTGAAACCGGAAAAGGCTCGCACCTGGGAACTCGGCACGCGCTATGACAACGGCACCTTGCGTGCGGAAATCGGCGCGTTCCTGATCAACTTCGACAACCAGTACGACAGCAACCAGACCAACGATACGGTGATCGCCCGTGGCGAAACCCGCCACCAAGGCATCGAGTCGAGCATCAATTACGCCCTCGATGGTTTAAGCCCGGCGCTGGCCGGTTTTGATGTGTACGCCACCTACGCCTACGTGGACGCAACCATCCGCGAAGACGGCCCGAACAAAGGCAACCGCGTGCCGTTTTCGTCCAAGCACAAAGGCACGCTCGGCGTGGGGTACACCGAAGGCCAATGGAAACTCAACCTGGACAGCAGCTATCAGAGCAGCCAGTTTGCCGACAACGCCAACACACAGGCGGAAAGCGCCGACGGCAGCACGGGGCGCATTCCGGGCTATATGTTGTTCAGCAGCCGCGCAGCGTATGACTTCGGCCCGCAGCTGTCGGATTTGAACGTAGCGGTCGGGGTGAAAAACATCCTCAACAAGCAGTACTACACGCGCTCGTTTGACGATAACAACAAGGGCAAATACATCGGCGAGCCGCGCACTGTGTACGTGCAAACGTCCATCGCGTTTTAACTGACCTTATTTTGCAAATGCTGTAACCCCCTGTGGGAGCTGGCTTGCCGGTTGGGGTTTAACTGCCGGCCAGGCAGCTGGGAGTGGCCGCCACCAGCGCATCGATGGCGCAGCGCACCTTGGCCGGCATGTGCGCCGCCGTCGGCCAAATCACGTGGATCGGCGCCGGCTGGTCGCGGTAGCCTGGCAGTACCGCTTCCAGGCTACCGCGCAGCACATAGTGCGCAATCAACCAGCTCGGCAACCAGGCCAGGCCAACGCCCGCAATCGCGGCGTCGGCCACGGCCTGGAGGTCGTCCAGCACCAAGGGCGATGTCACACACGAGCGAAACGCGGTATTGCTGCGGTAGGCAATACCACGGTGGCCTGCGAGGTCATCGATGCTTTCAATCCGCCCAACACGCTGCAGATACGCCGGTGACGCGGCCAGGCCCACGGACTGTTCGCCCAGACGGCGCGCGCTCAGGCGGTCTGTGTCCGGGAGCGGGCCAATGCGCACCGCAACGTCAAAACCTTCCTGCGCCAGGTCTATCAGCCGGTCAGAAAACGAAATCTCGATCTCCAGTTCCGGGTAACGGTCCATCAAGCCCCACAAGGCAGGCGCGGCGTAATGGTGCCCAAAGGCCAGTGGCAGGCTCGCCCGCAACCGACCGCGCGGCTGTTGCCGGCCACTTTCCAGCACCGATTCAGCGGCCTCAAGTTCTGCCAGGGCGCGCAAGCAATGTTCGTAATACGCCTGCCCGTCTTCGGTCAGGCGTTGGCGCCGGGTAGAGCGCTGCAACAGGCAAGTGCCCAAGCGTGCTTCCAGTCGTGCCAACCCCTTGCCCACCGCAGAGCGCGTGAGGTTCAGGCGTTCGGCAGCTTCGGTGAGGTTGCCGCTTTCGACGATCTGCAGAAAGAGTTCGACGCCGTCAAAACGTGGAGTGGCCATGATTCTATTGTCGCCTGTGATTCCCTCATCAGCGGAAAACTTATCACGAATAAAGAATCAGATTCCCCTGAAAATAAGTGGATACCCCCATCGACAGGAGAGTCCCATGCCACCTACCGCCACAGTCGCCACCGCTTGCCCTTCGCGCAGCGCCACAGATGGCCTCGCGCTCACCGCCGTGTGCCTGGTGGCATTGATGTTCGGCCTGGAAATCTCCAGCGTGCCGGTCATCCTGCCGACGCTGGAGCAACAACTGGGCACGGGGTTCCAGGACGCCCAATGGATCATGAACGCCTACACCCTGGCCTGCACCAGCGTGTTGATGGCGGCCGGTACATTGGCCGATCGCTTTGGCCGGCGCCGGATGCTGGTGGTGTGTTTGGGGATATTTGGAGTGGCCTCACTGGCCTGTGGGCTGGCAAACGATGCGTCCACGCTGATCGCCGCGCGGTTTGTACAGGGCATCGGTGCCGGGGCGATGATGATTTGTCAGTTCGCGATTCTGTCGCACCGGTTTCGCGAACCGGCGGCGCGAGCGCGGGCCTTTGCGGTGTGGGGTGTGATCGCGGGTGTGGGGCTGGGGTTCGGGCCGATGGTAGGCGCATTGATTCTGGCGGTGGCGGACTGGCGCTGGGTGTTTCTGGTGCATGTGCCGCTGACCCTGTTCACCCTGGTGCTGCTGCGCATCAGCGTGACGGAATCACGCGACCCGGCGAGCCACCGCCTCGATATCGCAGGCATGCTCACGCTGACGCTGTCGGTGTTTGCGCTGGTGTACTTCATCACTCAAGGCTCAGAGAAGGGTTTCGCAACGCCGGGCATGCTGGGTTGGGCAGGTTTGTCGCTGGCCGGGTTGCTGCTGTTCATCGTTGTTGAGCGACGCAGCTCCCACCCGATGTTCGACTTTTGCGTGTTTCGCATCCAGCGTTTCAATGGCGCGCTGATGGGTTCGATCGGCATGAACTTCAGCTTCTGGCCGTTCATGATTTACCTGCCGCTCTACTTCCAGGCGGGGCTGGGCTACGACACCCTGACCACCGGCGGCGCACTGCTCGCCTACACCTTGCCGACGTTGCTGGTGCCGCCGCTGGCCGAACGCCTGGCCTTGCGTTATGGCGCCGAGCGCATCATTCCGCTGGGTTTGGGTTTGATGGGCGCGGGCTTTATGACCATGGCCGCCGCCAACGGCGTTGCCCATCCAAGCATCGTTTTAGTGCTGTTCAGTTGCGCGTTGGCGGGAGTGGGGCTGGCCCTGACCAACTCACCCACCACCAACACCACCACCGGCTCGGTGTCGGCTGATCGCGCGGGCATGGCGTCGGGCATCGACCTCAGTGCGCGGTTGATCACGCTGGCGCTCAACATTGCGCTGATGGGGTTGGTGCTGTTGCTGGGGATCAGTCATCACCTTGCAAGCCTACTGCCCGAAACCAGCATGTTGGAGTGGCCGGCGATAAGCCAGAATATTGCAGCAGGCAAACTGGATGCGTTGGGGTTGGCGCGTGAGGATGCCCGTGCAGCACTGCGTCACGGCGCCGGCTGGGCCATGCTGTTTGCGGGTTTGGGAGCGTGCGGGCTGGCGTTGATGAGCAGGTATTTCTTCCATCGCAGCCGCTAAACGAAGACGGGCCTGCGTGTGCAGGCCCGTCTTCATGGGGATGAGAAACTCTCAGCGATCAGCCGTTAAACACAGCGCGTTCTTTTTCAAGAAACTCCTGTTCAAGTTCGTCTTCATTCACTTTGGTGACCGGCAGGTTTTTCCCGGCAGCGCGTGGCTTGCCTTGCAGTCGGCCAAACAGATGTTCCAACGCATGATCCAACTTGGTGGCGGCACCGTCGATCGCCTGTTCCAGGGTATCGGCTTTATGCAGCACCGAAACCGGCTGGTGACCCTTTGGCCGTGCTTCCAGGCGGCAACTTAAATCGTGGGGACCGGGCTTATCACCGTTCTCATCTTTGAGGTAGACCTCAACGCGGGTCAGGTCCTCTTCGTAACGTTCGAGCGTGCTTTCAATGGTAGTACGTACCCACTCCTCCAGTCGGATGCTGCTTTCAATATGGTTATCGCTATTGACTTGGATTTGCATAGTTTTTCCCTTATTTCAGCTAGCTCGCGAGAGGTCACGACTGCTTTACCAGGCAGGTAAAACCATGACCTCTTGATTACACAATTGGGCAGACCGCAAAACAATTCAACCCCTTTGCGAAGATAAATCACACATTACAAATTAAGTCTGACAACCATCAAACACGCTGTTATGGTCGGGAGTTGGGCACGCCTTCTTACACGCCCACTTCCCTACAATTGCCCCTCTCCCAGGGGGTGCAATCCACGAAAAATCTTCGCTTCTTCCACCAGCCAATCATGGACCGCCCGCACGCCCGGATGGTTCAGCGCACCGGGCGCATACAGCAGCACATAGCGTTTATGGTTGGGCACGGCCAGGCCGAACGGCACGATCAAGGTGCCGCGCTCCAGTTCATCGTTGAGCAGCGTGCGCCGCGCGATGGCCACGCCCATGCCGGCGATGGCGGCTTCAATGGTCAGGTGGTTGCGGTTGAAGGTGTGGCCGCGCCGAACGTCGGCGCCATGGTAGCCAATGGCATTCAGGTAAAACTCCCACTCGGCGTACTCATAACTCCCACGCCAGGCGGTAATGTCGTGCAGCAGCGGGAAATGCACCAGGTCGGCCGGGCCATGCAGCGGTGGCCTGCCGCGCAGCAGGCTCGGCGCGCACACCGGGAATATTTGCTCATCGAGCAAGGCTGTGGATAACAAGCCCGGGTAGCTGCCGTCGTTCAAGTCGATAGCCAGGTCAAAATCGCCTTCGTGCAGAGCAATGCTGCTGTCTTCGGCAACCATGCGCAGCTGGATATCCGGAAACCGCTGCTGCAACCGCGGCAAACGCGGGGTCAGCCACTTGCCCAAAAACGACGGGATAGAACGCAGACGCAAGGTGCCGCTGATCATGCCCGCGTCCAGCCGCTGCAACTCTGCATCAATGCTGCCGTACGCCTCTCCCACCGTTGTGGCCAGCCGCTGCCCTTCGGCGCTGAGTTCCACGCCGCGCGCGCGCCGATGGAACAACCGAAAGCCCAAACGCTCCTCCAACTGACGAATTTGCTGGCTCACCGCCCCCGGCGTGATGTGCAGCTCTTCGGCGCAGCGGGTGAACGACAAATGCCGCGCCGCACAGGAAAAAACGTGCAACCAGACGTACGTCTGGCCATGGAGATGCCGGCTCATAGAGTTTAGTCCTGCTAAAGGGTGTCTTAGAATAATTCGTTGGTCAGTGCCAATCCAGAGGCTCAGTATCGCGCAAATTCCGCTCGCTCTACAAAACATGGCAGCGATTTCTACTCCATTGCTTGTAAGGCTTTAGCATGGCTATCAGTGTTTTTGATCTATTCAAAGTCGGCATCGGCCCGTCCAGCTCCCACACCGTCGGCCCGATGCGGGCGGCGGCGACCTTTGCCCAGGCACTGACAGACACACAGCTGCTCAGCCAGACCCGTCGCATCGAAGTGCGCTTATACGGCTCGCTGTCCGCCACCGGCGTCGGCCACGCGACCGACCGCGCCTGCGTGATGGGCCTGATGGGTGAATGGCCAGATCAGGTCGACCCAACCTCTATCAACGCCCGCATCCAGCAACTGCGCGAATCCGGCAGGCTGCCTCTGGCCGGCACTCATCACATCGCCTTCAACTGGCACACCGACCTTCTGCTGCTGGACGAAAGCCTGCCCTACCACCCCAACGCCATGTCCCTGCATGCCTACGGTGATAACGGGCTGTTGAGTGAGCAAACCTATTACTCGGTGGGCGGCGGTTTCATCATTGAAGCCGCCGAAGCCGAGTCGGGCATTGCGCCGACCAGCACTGTGCAATTGCCCTACGACTTTTCCAGCGCCGCTGAACTGCTGGTCTTGTGCAATAAGCACGGCCTGCGGGTTTCCGAGCTGATGATGGCCAATGAACGTGCCTGGCGCAGCGATGAAGCAATCCGCAGCGGCCTGCTGCATATCTGGTCGGTGATGCGCGAATGCGTGGAACAAGGCCTGCGCGATGAGGGCATCCTGCCTGGCGGCCTGGATGTGCCGCGCCGCGCCGCGAAATTGCACCGCAGCCTGCTGGAAATCGGCAAACCGAATGTCATCACCTCGACCTTGTCGGCCATGGAATGGGTCAACCTGTTCGCCCTCGCCGTCAACGAAGAAAACGCCGCCGGCGGGCGCATGGTCACCGCGCCGACCAATGGCGCGGCCGGGATCATCCCGGCGGTGCTGCACTACTACATGAAATTCAACCCCGACGCGTCCGACGACGATGTGGTCAATTTCTTCCTGGCCGCGGCTGCCGTCGGCATTTTGTGCAAGAAAAACGCCTCAATCTCGGGCGCCGAAGTCGGTTGCCAGGGTGAAGTCGGCTCGGCCTGCGCCATGGCTGCTGCCGGGCTGGCGGACATCCTCGGTGCCACGCCTGAGCAACTGGAAAACGCCGCCGAAATCGGCCTGGAACACAACCTCGGCCTGACCTGCGACCCGGTCGGTGGCCTGGTGCAGGTGCCGTGCATCGAGCGCAACGCCATCGCCGCCGTCAAGGCGATCAACGCCACGCAAATGGCCCTGCGCGGTGACGGCAAACACTTCATTTCCCTCGACCGGGTGATCCGCACCATGCGCGACACCGGCGCCGACATGCACGACAAATACAAAGAAACTTCACGGGGCGGCCTGGCGGTCAGCTGGGTGGAGTGCTGACGAGCACTGCTACCCGCCCCACACGTGAGCCCGCGCAAAAATAATAACGAGGCAATACCGATGACCGATGTACGTACACCTGCTGCCGACAATCCTGCTGCCGAAACGACCGCAACAACCGGCTGGACCAAGCACGACACCACCTGGATGCTGGGCCTCTACGGCACCGCCATCGGCGCAGGCACCCTGTTCCTGCCGATCAACGCCGGGGTCGGCGGCTTTTGGCCGCTGATCGTACTGGCGCTGCTGGCTTTCCCCATGACCTTCTTCGCTCACCGTGGGCTGACGCGCTTTGTGCTGTCGGGCACATCCGGTGACATTACCGAGGTGGTCGAAGAACACTTCGGCGTCGGCGCGGGCAAGCTAATCACCCTGCTCTACTTCTTCGCGATTTTCCCGATCCTGCTGGTGTACAGCGTCGCACTGACCAACACGCTGAGCAGCTTTATGGAACACCAACTGCACGTGGCGCCGCCGCCCCGCGCGATTCTTTCGCTGGTGCTGATTCTCGGCCTGATGGCAATTGTGCGTTGCGGCCAGGGCGTGATCGTCAAGGCCATGAGCGTGCTGGTCTACCCGTTCGTCGCGGCTCTGTTGTTGCTGGCGGTGAGCCTGGTGCCAAACTGGAACGGCGCCTTCTTCGCCTCCGCCAGCGAAGGCATGCCTCTGCCACTGTTCTTCAAAACCCTGTGGCTGGCGATCCCGGTGATGGTGTTCTCCTTCAACCACTCGCCGATCATTTCCGCCTTTGCCGTCGACCAGAAGCGCGTGTACGGCGCCGGAGCCGAGCGCAAAAGCAGCGGCATCCTCGCCACCGCCCACGGCATGATGGTGCTGACCGTCATGTTCTTCTGCTTCAGCTGCGTACTGGCGCTGTCACCGGCTGATCTGGCCGCGGCCAAGGCACAGAACATCTCGATCCTGTCGTACCTGGCCAACCACTTCCAGACGCCGGTGATCGCCTACGCTGCGCCGTTGATTGCCTTGGTGGCCATCACCAAATCCTTCCTCGGCCACTACATCGGCGCCAGCGAAGGCTTCCAGGGTTTGATCGTCAAATCCCTGCGCGGGCGTAACCGCAGCCTGTCGGCCAAATGGCTGGAACGCAGCACCGCGCTGTTCATGGTGCTGACCTGCTGGGCCGTGGCCACCTTCAACCCAAGCATTCTGGGGATGATCGAAACCATGGGCGGGCCGATCATCGCGTGCCTGCTGTTTTTGATGCCGATGTACGCCATCCACCGCGTACCCGCCCTGCGCCAGTATTCAGGGCAGGCGTCGAATGTGTTTGTGGTGGTAATCGGGCTGATTGCGCTGTCTGCGATCGTTTTCTCTGTGTTGCCCTGAAACAAAGCACAACACACACCCCCTGTGGGAGCGGGCTTGCCCGCGATAGCGGTCTGTCAGCCAGTTTTTAACCCGCTGACACACCGCAATCGCGGGCAAGCCCGCTCCCACATTGGATTTCAGCGTCTGGAAGGTTGCTGTACGGCACGGCCTTTGCTGTACAGCTTCTGAGGGAAACGGAATTTGGCCGGTGGTCAGGAGACGCGAACCAATCCCGACACCGGTCGTCAATGACTGCATGTTCTAATCAGGCGGTAACGCACTATGGACAATCCTTTTCAGATCATCACCGACACGTTCACGCCCACTTACCGTGTCAACTTAAGCATCCAGCGGCTGGATGGCAGCATCATGCTCACCCTCTCGAATGAGGCTGGCGTGGTGGCCAAACGCATGATCAGCGCCGAGCAACGCAACGATCCGCAACGGCTCAAACGCCTGGTGCAAAGCATTCAATTCGGCATTGCCATTGAGCAGGGTCACAGCGCCATGGAGATCCTGGCGGTGATGACCGACGGCGACAGCCACAAGCTCTTGCAGCCACCGCCTGCCCGCCCCCTGCCCTTCAGCGTCGGGCTTTAAAGTTCGCCTTTCTCGGTCTCCAGGCTTGCCTCGCCCTTGCGACGCGGGCCTTCGATTTTCACCGAAGGGAACGCCGACGAGGCGTAACGCACCACCAGAATCGAGAACGCCAGCAACAGAATGCCGCCGCACAGGTAGATGATGCCGATGTCCGGCGGGTTGTGGTGCGACACGTTGGAGATCAGCAAACGCGTCAGCGCGGTGATCGCCACGTAGATCAGAAAGCGCACCGGCATGTGGTTGGTCTTGAAGTAAATCCCGACCATTGCGCCCAATTCCAGGTAGATGAACAGCAGCAAGATGTCATCGATCTTGATGTGGCCGTTCTCCAGCATCCCCAGAAATTCCATCACCGCCGCCCACGCGGTCACTGCACCAATGGCGAATAGCGCCAGGTAGTGGAACGTCTCCACGAACAGATTGCCCAGCGACTCGGCCAGCCCATGGACTTTCTGGCGCAGCCTTTCGGCCCAATTGATTTTCACGATGATGCTTCCTTAGGTCGGCTCGACCGGATAGTGCGGGTTAGACGTGACGGTTGTTCTGCATGCAGAAAAAAGGCCAGGGAGTGAGAAATGAGATGATGGCCGCGCGACATGAGGCACAGTCGTTAGGGAAGCGCACTCCTGTGGCGAGGGCGCTTGCTCCCGCTGGGCTCAGGCCGCTGACTGCGTTTGAGGTGCTCCGCCGGCTATTTCTCGGCTACATTAAAAAGCTGCTACCCAAACCCCGTGGTTTGGCTTATCCTTTTCGCTGTATATAAATACAGTAGTCGCAAAAGACAACTATCGTGAAGGCATGTGAGGTGGTGAATGGCCGTCGAAGTGGTATACCGCAGCAGCCGAGATCTGGAGCGTTTGTTCATGGATAAAGCCGAAGCTGACCGTCATGACAAAATGCTTGAACTCGCAGAGTTGCTGGCAGAAGTGTTGCAAAAAGCCGTGCCGTCCCTGAGCGAGCAGCAGGTGGAAGAAGCCGGGATCTACATGGCGAAGAATCGCGATGTGTTTGCCAAGGCGTTCAAGAGCCAGCCGGACGCGTTGTCCGAGTTGCTCAACGCAGCGGCGGAATAAAGCCCGAATTGAACAGGCCCTGAGTCACTGACTCAGGGCCTTTTTAATGCCTGGGTTATTTGTAGAGCAGGCGCTCGGCCAACTCATTCGCCACCCGCGCAGGGGAGCGTTTTTCGGCTTGGGCGTGGGCGAAGATTTCCGTGAGGCGCGTGCCGATGTTCGCCAAGTGGGCGGTGATGCCCGGCAGTTCGGCTCCGCCGTGCTTGAGGGCGACGTAAATCAGGCCGCCGGAGTTGATGACGTAGTCCGGGGCGTAGAGGATGCCGCGCCCTTCCAACTGGTCGGCCACGTCGAGGTTGGTCAGTTGTGCGCTGGCAGAACCGGCGACGGCGGCGCAACGCAATTGGCCGACGCTGAGGCGGTTGAATACGGCCCCAAGGCCGCAAGGCGCAAGGATGTCGCAGGGGGTGCTGAGCAAGGCGTCGTTGGCGATGGGGTGCGCGCCGAGTTGCTCCATGGCCAGTTGCACCTTGCCGTGGTCAATGTCGCTGACCAGCAGTTCGGCGCCCGCCGCGTGCAGTTGTTCGGCCAGGGCGTAGCCAACATTGCCCAAGCCCTGTACCGCGACGCGCAAGCCTTCGAGGTTATCGCTGCCCAGGCGGGCCATGGCAGTGGTGCGGATGCCAGTGAACACGCCCATGGCGGTGTGCGCGGAAGGGTCGCCGGCGGCGGTGGTGCTGGTGACAAAACGGGTGTGTTGGGCGATGCAGTCCATGTCGGCGACCGACGTGCCGCTGTCGATCGCGGTGATGAAGCGTCCGTCGAGTTTCTCGATACAGCGGCCAAAGGCTTCAAACAACGCAGCGCGGCTTTCGACGTGTACCGGGCGGATGATCACTGCGGTGCCGCCGCCCACCGGCAGGCCAGCCAGGGCGGCTTTGTAGCTCATGCCTTGAGCCAGGCGCGCGGCGTCGGCCACGGCACTTTCATCGTCGGGGTAAGACAGGTAACGACACCCGCCCAAGGCAGGGCCCAGGCGGCTGTTGTGGATGGCTATGACCGCCTTCAGCCCGGTCACCGGGTCGATGCTCAGGTGCAGCGATTCAAGGCGGGTGCTGTGCATGAGAGCAAACATCGTCAAGCTCCCGAATCACTTCTGGTTGAGGCCCAAGTATAGGCTTGCGGCAGAAAAATGCCGGAGCACGCTGGAATAAGCCGCCCGGTTTTGCGGGCCCTGAGACATAAGCCGCTGGTATATCGCTTAAGGTGCTGGACGAATATTCCCAGCAAGGCTAAAACGGGGGCATACGCCGGAGAATGCAATGAATCCCCGCACAGCCTTTTTCGCCTGCCTTGAACGCTCGCCACCTGCGCTGTTTGAAGCCGCGCTGTGGATTGCCGCCGAACACGACGCCAGCGTGCAGCCATTGCTGATCCTGCAAGACTTGGTGGTGCTCCAGCAACAGGTCAGCGTTGGCATGCCCATGCTCCCGGCGGATGAACTCGGCCAACCGCTGCTGCGGCGCCTGAACGACCTGGGGTTCGCCCAGGATGACTTCACCCCTCTGCGCCCCGCCGCTGCCCTGCTCGACAAGGTGCTGCAGCGCAAACGCGGGCAACCGTTGGTCATGGGCCTGATTGCACTGGAGATGGCGCGTCGCCTGAACATCCCCATGGTGGGCGTGAACTTCCCCGGCCATTTCCTGCTGCGGGTGCCCGGTAACGATCACCTGCTTGACCCCTGCGGCGGTCGACGCCTGTATCCCAACGATTGCCGCGAACTGCTGCACCGTCAGTACGGGCCGAATCTCAAGTTGCACGCCGACCACCTGCTGACCGCCGAACCGCGCGCGATCCTGCAGCGGCTGTCGCGCAACCTGCGCCAGCTGCACCTTGCCAACGACGCCCCACTGGCCGCCTTGATCGACGCCGAGCGCGTGCTGGAGCTGGGCAATGGCAGCGCCGCCGACTACCTGGCACGCGCCAGCCTGTACCAACGCCTGGATTGCCCAAGCGCCGAGCGCTTCGACCTGGAACACGCTTTGTTGCTCAGCGAAGACCCGATCCAGCGCCTGCGCCTGACCGAGCGGCTGGGGCATCTGCCGCCCAACAGCGTTGTGCACTAAGGCTTGATGACGGGGTTTGTTGTGGCCGGGATTGCTATGGCATAGGGCCTTGTGTGGCGAGCGGGCCTGTTGTTGTGAGTGGGCCTATTGTGGCGAGCGGGCTTGTTGTGGCGAGCGGGCTTGTCGTGGCGAGCGGGCTTGTCGTGGCGAGCGGGCTTGCCCCGCGTTGGGCTGCGAAGCAGCCCCTGATACGGAAGAATGCGGTGTGTCAGGATGTACTGGGTGTTAGTTTTGGGGCTGCTCCGCAGCCCAACGCGGGGCAAGCCCGCTCGCCACAACAAGCTGGCTGGCCACGGTCTCCCGTTTGCCACTAACCCAACCAGACCTCAGTGATTCGCCGGGGCCTTAAGGATATCGCCCTGCAGCGGGCTCTTCGGCATTACCGTTCCCGGCGAACGCACTTGAATAATCAACAACGCCGCTATCACCGCCGGAATCGCGCAAAAGAAGAAAATCTGCTCCACCGGAATGTGCATTGCCAACAGCATGCTGCCAAACAGCGGCCCCAGGATTGAGCCAAATCGCCCCACGCCCAGCGCCCAGCCGGTTCCGGTAGCGCGCACGTGCGCCGGATAGAAGTTGCTGGCAAAGGCGTTGAGGGTCAGTTGCCCGCCGATGATGCAGAACCCGGCGGCAAATACGCAGGCCACCAGATAACGGGGGTTGTCGTGGTTCAGGCCCAGCAGAATGGTGCACACGGCAGCCGCCGCCAACACGCCGGACAGCAACCGCACCTTGCTTTTCAGGCGGTCGGCGAACCAGGCCATGCCGATGGCGCCCAGCGTGCCGGCGAACAGGAACATCGAGGTCACCAGGTTGGCTTCTTTCAATGCCAGGCCACTTTCCAGCAATAGCGACGGCAACCAGCTGATCATGAAATACAGCAGGATCAGGCTGACAAAAAAGGTCGCCCAAAGCAGCAGGGTCGCACGTGCATAGCCGTGACGGAACAGCTCCACAACCGTCAGTTTGCTGCCTTGCTCCCTCCGGTTTTCCGCCTCACTCGCCAGCGGCGGTTGCCAGTCGGGCAACATGCGCGAGGTGACCTTGCGTAACCGCACATACGGCGGCGCATCTCGTAACAACCGTGGCAAGGATTCCGGCAGCAGCCACACCAGGAAGGGGAACAGCAGCAACGGCGTCACACCGCCCGCCAGAAATACCGCCTGCCAGCCGTAACCCTCGATAAACCCTGCGGCCACAAACCCACCTGCCGCACCGCCGAACGAAAAGCCGCACGCCGCCAGGGTCACCATCAAGGTGCGCATGCGCGGCGGCGAATATTCCGACATCAACGCCATGGCGCTGGGCATCGCGCCGCCCATGCCAACGCCGCAGATAAACCGCGCGGCCATCAGCGTGGTCAGTGAATTGGCAAACACCATCAGCACGGTGAGGCTGGCGTAGATCAGCACACAGCCGAACAGGATTCGTCGCACACCAAAGCGATCCGCCAGCGGCGTTACCAGCAGCGAACCCAACGTCAGCCCCAGCAGGTTGGCGCTGAAGACCGGGCCGAATGCGGCTTTTTCCAGGCCCCAATCCTTGGCCAATGCAGGCACTACATAGCCGAGCACCTGGGCGTCGTAGCCGTCGGTGACCAGCAGCAATGCCAGCAACAGAAGAATCAACCACTGATAGCGCGACACCGGACGGGCGTCGAGTGCCGCACGAAAGCTGGCAATCTGATTGTGCATCGCAAGGTACCTTTATTATTTTTATTCGGGTGAATCCGGTGGGAGCTGGCTTGCCTGCGACAGGATCACCTCGATATACCTGATGTACCGAGGTGACTGGATCGCAGGCAAGCCAGCTCCCACATTGATTTAGGGGGTGTCAGGTTGGTTGGCAGGGTGTGCCTGAATGAACGCCGGATGCTGCGCTGCCAGCGCGGCTACGCGCCCAATGCGCGGGTACGCCGTCAGCGGTACCTTGAAGCGCTCCGCCGCATACAGCTGCGCAATCAAAAACGTATCCGCCAACCCCGGCTGCTCGCCGAAACAAAACCCTGCGTCCCCAATCAACTGCTCCACTGCGCCCAATCCCTGGCTGATCCAGTGCCCGATCCACTCCAGCAATTGCGCCTCGTCATGCCCCCATTGGCGCAGCAGGTTCTGGGTGCTGGAGTTGTGCAGAGGATGAATGTCGCAACCGATGATCGCGGCCACCGCACGCTCATGCGCGCGAATCGTCAGGTCCCTGGAAAGCAACGGCACCTGTGGATAACGTTCGTCCAGGTACTCAATGATCGCGGGCGATTGAATCAGCAACTTGCCCTCGTCGGTGCGCAACGCCGGCACTCGCCCTTGCGGGTTGATTGCCAAATACTCGGGCTGGCGATTGGCGCCTCCCGGCGGCGCCAGCAGGTTGACCGGCAGCGCGGTAAAATCCAAACCCTTGAGCGCCAGGGCGATACGCACCCGGTACGACGCGGTAGAACGGTAGTAGGTATAGAGTTCCATCGCCCTGCCCTCTTAGCGCGCCGCGACCACGGTGCCACGGCATTCGCCGAAGCCGATGGAGGCAAACCCTTCACGGTTGCAACGGGCGCGCAGGATGATTTCATCGCCGTCTTCGAGAAACTTGCGCACTTCGCCTGAGGCCAGTTCAATCGGCTTTTTACCGCCTTCGGTGATTTCCAGCAGGCTGCCGAACTGCCCCGGCTGCGGGCCGGACAAAGTGCCCGAACCGAACAGGTCACCGGCCTGCAACTGGCAGCCGTTAACGCTGTGGTGCGCAACCATTTGCGCCACGGTCCAGTACATGTGCTGGGTGTTGCTCAGTGTCAGGCGATGGGCCGGCAGGTTTTGCTCACGCATCGAGGCGGTGGTCAGCAGCACTTCCAGTTCGATATCAAAACCACCCGCAGCCTGATCACGTTTATCCAGCAGGTACGGCAACGGCTGCGGGTCGCCTTCCGGGCGTGCCGGTTGCGCTTGGCGGAACGGCTCCAGGGCCTCGGCCGTTACCACCCACGGCGAAATGCTGGTGATAAAACTTTTCGACAAAAACGGCCCCAGCGGCTGGTATTCCCAGGCCTGGATATCCCGCGCCGACCAGTCATTGAGCAGGCAGAAACCGGCGATGTGCTCAGCCGCGTCACCAATGGCAATCGAGTCGCCCATGGCATTGCCTTGGCCAATCCAGATCCCCAGCTCCAACTCGTAATCCAGGCGTGCGCACGGGCCGAAAGTCGGCTCGGTTTGCCCGGCTGGCAGGGTCTGGCCTTTAGGGCGGCGCACTTCGGTGCCCGACGGGCGAATGGTCGACGCGCGACCGTGATAACCGATCGGCACGTACTTGTAGTTCGGCAGCAAGGGGTTATCCGGACGGAACAGTTTGCCGACGTTCTGCGCGTGCTCAATGCCGACATAGAAGTCGGTGTAGTCGCTGATTTTCGCCGGCAAGTGCATCTGGCAATCTACCGCGCGGTGCAGCACCTGCGCTTCACGGGTGTGCAGCTTGCTGCCTTCGGCGAGCAGCTCCAGCAAGCGCTCGCGCAAGGCCACACGCGGGCCGCGGCCGAGTTCGAAAAAGGCGTTCAACTGGCCGCCCGCGGTGGCTTCAACAGCGCGGCGCGCTTCGCCTTCGAACTCGTCCAGCGCCGCGTGCAGGTCGAGGATCGCGTCGCCAATCGCTACACCACTGCGCGGCGCCGAGCCGTTGATGCTGAACACACCCAGCGGCAAGTTTTGCAGGGGGAAATCGGCGTGACCGTTGGCGGAGGCCACCCAGCTGCGGGTAGGTGTTGGCTGAGTCATGGGTTATCTCCGATTCGGGTTGAAGGTGGCGGGCAGCGAGGCCCAGCAAGCGTCGTAAGTGTTTTGCAGTTGCGGGCACTGGAGGGCGAACTGTGTGGGACGCAGCACTTGGCTGGTCTCGAACATGAAGGCCATGGTGTTATCGATCTTGTGCGGCGCCAGGTCCACGGCTATCGCCTTGGTGCAGGTTTCACCGTCCGGGCCGTGGGCGCTCATGCAGCTGTGCAGCGAGGCGCCGCCGGGCAGGAAGCCTTCGGCCTTGGCGTCGTAGGCGCCCCTGATCAGGCCCATGTATTCGTTCATCAGGTTGCGATGGAACCACGGCGGACGGAAGGTGTTCTCGGCCACCATCCAGCGCGGCGGGAAAATCACGAAGTCGAGGTTGGCCAGGCCGTGCACGCTGGTGGGCGAGGTCAATACGGTGAAGATCGACGGGTCCGGGTGATCGAAGCTCACCGTGCCGATGGTATTGAAGCGACGCAGGTCGTATTTGTACGGCACGTTATTGCCATGCCAGGCGACCACGTTGAGGGGCGAGTGGTCGAGTTCGCAGGCCCACAGTTCACCCAGGAATTTCTGCACCAGCGTTGTCGGTTGTTTCAGGTCTTCGTAACGGGCAACCGGCGTGAGGAAGTCGCGTGGGTTGGCCAGGCCGTTGCTGCCGATAGGCCCCAGGTCCGGCAGGCGCAGCGGTGCGCCATGGTTCTCGGCGACGTAGCCGCGCGCCTGGCCATCAAGCAGCTCAACGCGAAATTTCAGGCCACGAGGCAGCACTGCGATTTCCAGTGGTTCAACGTCCAGCACACCCAATTCGGTGGCGATGCGCAGGCGGCCGTTCTCGGGAACGATCAACAGTTCGCCGTCGGCATTGAAGAACACGCGGTCCATCGACTGATTCGCGCGGTAGTTATAGATGCTGATACCTGAGGGAGTTTCCGACCCGCTGTTGGCAACCATGCCTACCAGCCCGTCGATAAAATCGGTCGGCTCGCTAGGCGTGTCCAAAGGGTTCCAGCGCAGACGGTTGGGCGTCACGGCGCCCAACGGCCCGCCGGCCAACTGCCGTTCCAGTTTGACGAATGCCGGGTGGTTGGCCGACGGCTGAATGCGGTACAGCCACGTGCGACGGGCTTCGCTGCGCACCATGGTGAAGGCCGTGCCGGAGAAGAGTTCGGTGTAGAGGCCGTAGGGGGCTTTTTGCGGGGAGTTCTGGCCAACGGGCAGCGCGCCGGGCAAGGCTTCGCTGGCGAATTCATTGCCGAAGCCCGACAGGTATTCGAGGTGCATGGATCATCCTCTTGACGGAAGTTGTTTTTATCGTAATCCAGTTACGCATAACGTAATTTGATCACTGCTGACCGTCAAGCTATAAAGACGCCCATTCATCTCTCGGATTCTCGCCCTTCCATGGAAAAGCCCCGCGACACCGGTAAACAGAAAGTCCGCTCGGCCGAAGTAGGCACCGACATTCTCAAAGCCCTCGCCGAACTGGCGCCGGCAACGTCGCTGTCGCGCCTGGCCGAGCACGTGCAGATGCCAGCGAGCAAAGTGCACCGCTATCTGCAGGCGTTGATTGCCTCAGGCTTTGCCGAACAGAACACCGCCACTAACCACTACGGCCTTGGCCGCGAAGCCTTGCGCGTGGGCCTGGCTGCGCTCGGCAGCATGGATGTGCTGAAAGTCGGCGCGATGCCCCTGGCAGAGCTGCGCGATGAGTTGAATGAAACCTGTTTTCTGGCGGTGTGGGGCAATCAGGGCGCAACAGTTGTGCAGATTGAACCGGCGGTGCGCGCCATCACCGTCGTGACCCAGTTGGGTTCAGTGTTGCCGCTGCTCAGCTCGTCCACCGGGCTGGTGTTCAGCGCTTATTTGCCGTCGCGCGAAACCGTGGAATTGCGTGAGCGTGAGGTTCAGGCCGGCACTGCCCACGCCTTGGCGGACGACACCGCGTACGCCAGCGCCTGTGAACAAATCCGCAGCCGTGGCCTGCACTTTGTGCATGGTTTGCTGATGCCCGGCGTGGATGCGTTGTCGGCACCGGTCTTCAACGCGGTCGGGCAGGTGGCGGCGGTGATGACCGTGGTCGGCCCCACCTCGCTGTTTCATGCCGATGAAGATGGCCCGGCGGCGCAGCGTTTGCTGGCGGCGACCCGGGCCGTGAGTTGGCGCATGGGTTACCAGCCCTGAATCAACCGCCCCAGCGTGACAGCGCCACTGCCACGCGGTTTTCCACGCCTTTGACGTGTTCGCCCGAGACCACATAGTTATTGGTGATCATCGAGAACACCAACCGGCGCCCGTGGGCATCAGTGATGTAGCCGCTCAGGGACGATACGCCGCCCATCGAACCGGTCTTGGCATGCAGGTTGTTCTGCGCGGGCGTTTCGCGCAGGCGATAACGCAGGCTGCCGCCGGTCATGCGGTCGGGGTTGCCGGCAATCGGCAGCGCGTTGTACCAAGCGTTGAACCACGGCTGTTTGCTCGCGGCCAGCAACAGGTCGGTGACGGTTTGCGACGACACCAGGTTAAGCCGCGACAAGCCCGAACCGTCGACCTGATTCAGCGCCGCCGTATCCAGCCCCTGACGCTTGAGAAACCCGGCCACCGCCACCACACCCGCCGCCGCCGTGCCGCTGTTGGACGCTTTGCGCCCCATGGCCTTGAGCAAGGCTTCGGACATGTTGTTGTTTGACAGCTTGAGCAGCGGCGTAATCAGCTCCTGCAACGGCGCCGATTGATGCTCGGCCAGCACAGTAACGGCCGCTGGCGTTGCGCCGCCGATCAGGCGACGGCCGGACACGCTGATGCCCTGCTGCGCCAACGCTTGCTCAAACAGGTTGGCAACCAACTGCGTCGGCTCCCACACGCTGACCAATTGCTTGCTTTGCTTGCCCGGTGCCACGGCGCCGCTGAGCTGCAACAGGTTGGTGCCGTGGCGGCGGTTGATCCCGTAGGTATTGCCCGGCCCGCTGATGGCGCGGTTGCTCAATTGCAGGTAATCGGTGGGCGGGAAAATCTCGACACTCACCGGCTGACCACCGCGCATCGGCGCCCTGGCCGTGACCAGCACGGTGCCTGCGTCAAAGTCGGTATTGGGCGCCACGGTCAGCGCCGAGATCTGCGCGCCGTAGTAGGTGCTTTCGTCGTCCTGGGACCAATCGACGCCCAGCCGCTCGGCATCAAACCAGGTGTCGTCGAACACAAGGTCGCCCTGCACTTGGCGGATACCCTGGCTGGCGAGTTGCGCCGCGAGTGCCTGGTAATCGGCGAACTGAAGGGTCGGGTCACCCAGGCCGCGCAGGTAGAGGTTACCGGTCAGGCGGTCGCCCTGGCGTATGCCGTTGCTCAGCAGTTGCGTGGCGAAACGGTATTGCGGCCCCAGCACGTCCATCGCCGCCGCCGTGGTCAGCAGTTTGAGATTGGAGGCAGGCACCAGCCGCGTGCGCGGGTTGTGTTGATAGAGCGTGTTGCCGCTGCGGGCGTCGCGCACTGTGAGGGACACCGTGGCGCCGTGCAGTGCAGGGTCGGCCAGCAATTGGTCCAGAGAGGTTGAGGTCGGTGAAACACTCGCACAGCCTCCCAGTAAAAAACTCAAGCCCACCAGCATCGCGCTGGTGTGTATCCATCTACCCAATTGCATCAGTACCGTTTTCCGCAAAGCCTTTAGTGGCGGCAACGCTACCAGCTCGGCTCACTTGTGGCGAGCGGGCTTGTCCCGCGTTGGGTTGCGCAGCAGCCCCAAAACCAGGCAGTGCGGTGTGCCTGGAGAAATGCGGTGGCTTTAAAAGGGGCCGCTTCGCGCCCCAACGCGGGGCAAGCCCGCTCGCCACAACAAGCCCACTCACCACAACAGGCCGGCTCAACACAACAGGCCCACTCACCTCAGCGAGCTCACCACAGGGTTAGAACGTGAGGGTACTGGACACCGACACCTGCCGCGCATCGCCAATCGACACAAACTGCGTGTTCACCGATGAGGTGTAGTACGTGCGATCAAACAGGTTCTTCACGTTGAGCTGAAACTTGACCTTCTGCCCTTCGACCTTGGTGTCATAGCTGGCGAATGCATCGGCCACGGTGTAGCCCGGCAGTTCGAAGCTGTTGGCGGCGTCCCCTGCCCGCTCGCCGACATAGCGTGCACCCGCGCCGACACGCAGTTGGTCGCCGCCCAGGATGCTGCCGAAGTCATATACGGCCGACAACGAGCCGGTGTTTTTCGCGACGTTCTGCAGGCGGTTACCCTTGAAGTCCGGGTCTTCGGTGACCTCGGCGTCGGTGTAGGCATAACTGCCGATCAGGCTCCACTGGTCAGTCAACTGGCCGCTGGCGTCGAGTTCCAAACCACGGGATCGCACTTTGCCCGCGACGCTGTACACCGAGGTCAGGCCATCGCCGACCTGCACCAGCACATTGCGTTTTTCGATGTTGAACAGCGCCGCGCTCGCGGTGATGCGCCCCGGCAGGTCGAACTTGGTACCCAATTCCCAGGCCTTGGATTGTTCCGGCTCCAGGCTGCCATCCAGCACGCTTTTGTTGGCCAGCGGCGCGATGGTGGAGTTGGGTTTGAACGACTCGGTGTAGCTGCCGTAGAACGACAACTCATCGGTGTAGCGGTACACCAGGCCCGCGCGCGGCACCCACTTCTGGCCGTTGCCATCGGTGTTGGCGGTGAACGGCACGCCTTTGCCGGCGTATTGGTCGTACATCTGATAGCGCGCGCCGCCCACCAGAATCCACTGGTCGGTCAGGTGAATGGCGTCCTGGAAGAACAGCGAGTCGCTGCGCAGTTGGTCCATCTGGTTGCTGTCCGGTGCGCTGACGGTGGTGCCCGCCACTTCGTTGCCGTACACCGGGTTGTTGTAGTTGAAGGTGCCACGCGGCGCCTGGCGGATGAGGTCGGCGCGGTAGATTTTGCGGTACTCATCGTCCAGGCCGAACACCAGGTCATGCCTCATGCCGGCCACGTTGACCTTGCCTTCCAGGCTGGTGGTGGCAAAGCGGTCGGTGGTCAGCGCACCTTGCGTGCCGTCCATGCTGCGGGTCAGGGTGCCGTTGGCGTTGACCTTGGCCACGCGCACCTGGCTGGCGTCGTAGGTTTCGCGGTTCCAGCTGTAGCCGAAATGCGCTTTCCAGTCGTCGTTCAAATCGTGATCGACTTCCAGGCGGTACAGGTCGGAGCGGCCTTCCATGTTGTTGAACGGCTCGTCCAGGCGACGCGTCGCCGGGATGTTCAGCGGGTGGTTGGTCTTCGGGTCAATAGCAGTGCCACGGTCAAACGGCGAGAGGAATTCGCGGTGTTCATAGGCGAACACGACCTGGGTGGTGTCGCCGTACCAGGCCAGGGACGGCGCCACCAGCGTCTCGCGGTGGGTGCCGTAGTTGCGCCAGTAATCTTCGTCTTCATGGTCGACGATCAAGCGATAGGCCAGGCCGCTGTCACCAATGGGGCCGGTGGTATCGAGGTTGCCGCCGCTGCCGTTCTTGCCGTCGCCGAAGGTCGAGCCGCGCGCGGTCAAGGACGTGGACTGCACCAGTTCAGGCTTTTTGCTGACGATATTGACCACGCCGCCCGGGTCCTGAATGCCATACAGCAACGACGATGGGCCCTTGAGCACCTCGACACGTTCGGCGGTGGAGTTCAGCGCGCGGCCCTGCACCACGGGCATGCCGTCCTGCATGATCGAGCCGTTACGGTTGTCGCCAAAGCCGCGCAGCATCACCGCGTCCTGCGTGCTGCCAAGGGTGTTGGCCTGGGTAATGCCGCTGACATTGCCCAGGGCGTCGTCCAGGTTGCGCGGTTGTTGGTCGCGCAGCACCTGGGCGGGCACCACGTTGACGGTTTGCGGGGTTTCCAGCAGCAAGCCGTGGGAGCGCATCACCGAGCTGGTGGGCGGTGGCTGGTAACTGGTGCTGTCCTGAACAGAGCTGGCGCCGCTGATGGTGGTGGCGCCGAGGTTGACTGCGCCGTCGGTGGGCACCGGCTCCAGGGCCAGCGTGTGAGCGTCGACCTGGCGGAAGGTAAAGCCCGAGTTGCCGAGCAAGCGTTGCAGGGCCTGGGTGGCGCTCATCTGCCCGCTCACCGCTGGGGCACTGAGGCCGTAGGGCGCTTCGTCGGTGTAGATCACGCTGATGCCGGTGACGCGGCTGAAATCGCTCAAGGCCTGGGGCAGCGGTTTGGCTGCCAGGGCAAAGGTAAACCGGGCGCTTTGCTGCTCCTGCGCCTGCGCGATGCCCAGGGGCAGCAACGCTAACCCCGATACCGCCAATACCGAGGCTCCCAGCCACTGTTTAACCCAACCGCCCGCCGTCGACTTCATGCTGTGAGAACCCGTGTAGAAAACGCTGTTAATGCGAATAGATCGCAGTTTCAAGCACTACACGGTTGGGCGGTGGATTTACCTCACCTCTTTTTGAAAATAATCTGTTTATTGCGCCTGCAGGCGGAACCCGAAACGCGGGAAATGCACGTGGACGATGCCACCGCGTTCGTCTGTGCGGCGCAGAATCAGCTCTTCACGCCCGGCAAAGAGCAACTCGCCGGCGATCGGATCGACGCCGTAGTCCGTTGCCGCAATGGTCACCTGTTGGCCAGCCTTGAAGCCGTTGGGGTCAACAAAGACTTCGTCCGGCAACGGCGCGGGCGTGGCGTTGCGGGCAATTTCCAGCGCCTGCTCGGCAGTCATGTCGCTGGCGGTGCCATGCCCAAAGCCCAGCACCCGACCCAGCCAGGCCACGACCGCCGGGTACTCATCCACCAACGGCGCAGTAACCGGCGTGGCCTTGAGAAACCACATTACGTGGGCCAGGGCAAAGTCGGCAATCGAGGCTTCGCCAAACAGGAAGTCGCCCGACTCGTGCTGCAACTGCTGCTCCAAACGCAGCATGATCGCTGGCCATTGATGCCGCGCCAGCTCGGGCGGAATCTTGTTCGCCGTGCCGCCGCTGAAGAGCGCCACGCGGTCAGCGACAAACGCCTTCAACACGTCCGGCGGCAATCTGGCAAAACGCACGGCCACCGATTCCGGCTGGAACACCAGGCTCACGGCATGGTGAAACACCACGCTGTCGGCCCAGGCCGCGAAGGCTTGGGTGGTGAATTCCTGCCCACGCGGAAAGAGCGCTGGTGCGGCTTTTTCCTGCTCCAGGCGACGGGCGATCAGGGCGGTGTCGCAGTAGATATCCGCGCCAACCTGCAACACCGGCGTCTTGCGATAGCCGCCGGTGAGTGCCGTGAGGTCAGGTTTTGGCAGCATCGGCGGAACAGGCACGGAGCGCCAGGACAGGCCTTTGAAGCCCAGCAGCAAGCGGGCTTTTTCAGCAAAGGGAGATTGCGGGTAATGGTGGAGGATCAACTCAGACATGCCAGGCTCCGCTAAACAAATGAGCCGCTAGCTTAGCGCGAGACACCGTGAATAGGCGTGATGAGCACCTATCAGTCAGCGTGATTCACCGCTCGCTGCCAGGCACTCCTTGGCGCTCTTCTTCAACTTCTTGATCAACCGCTCCTGGCGCAGCGCATCACCTTTGCTCGCGCATTGCTCGGTGTACACCAACGCTACCGCCGGGCTCGACAGAAAAAACCGCGCGCCCTTGCCGCTTTGATGCGAGGCAAAGCGGCGCTGCGGGTCATTGCTGATGCCGCAATACAGCGAGCCGTTAGCGGCGCGCACCAGGTAGACAAACCAGGGTTTGGGTTCAGGCGTGGTCACGGGTAAATTCGGCACAGCAAAGGGGCACCAATCTTATCAACGACTGGCCTGAAATGCCTTCAAGCCTTTGAGTGCCTGCACGCGCACGGCGTTTTTCAACGCGGGCGACCAGCCCAGCAACAGGCCCTTGATACCCAGCGCCTGGCGGGACCAGCGCCACAGGTCAAAGTGGTCGTGGTGCTCGCTGATCTTGCCGTCGCGAAACACAAACCGCGCGCCAATGTCGTTGACCACTGTATTGCCGGTGGCGCTGAACAGGTACGTCGCTACCCAATGGGCGCTGCCGGTAGTTTCGTCACTGCGCACATGGTCGAACGTCAGGGAAAAGTCTTTGGCGCGAGTGGTGAGCATGCGCCACATGTCGCCGGCGTCACGGCCGCGCAGCTCACCAAAAGCCGGGTCGCTGAACACCACGTCGTCGGTGTAACAGGCGGCCATGGCTTCGGCGTCGAGGCGTTGGAACGCCTGGTAAAAACTCGTGATCAGGGCGTTGTGGGCATCACTCATAAGCAGGCTCCGCAGTTCATTGTTATCAGGGCTGCACGATAGTCTGCGGACGCCGGGAAGGCCATGACCATTTGCCCTGTAAATGAGCAGGATGCGCGTACTAGGCATACGTCCTTCGGCGCTTATGATGCCTGGTCATTGTCAGACCAGGCCTTCAGCCGTAATGCGTTCAGCTCCAGCGTCTGAAAACAATCACGCGCCGAACTTTAAACACTGCCTGAACATTGTCATTAGTTGCCTTTAATATCCGAGCAAGATCCGACGAAACTTGCTGAAAAGTTTAAGGCACCATACCCGCGTCACGCGCGTAATTGAACAAATCAACATCTGTGGAAATACACAACCGATGCATCGCTGTACTCTTCTGTTTACTAATAGTAGAAATACTTCGATTAACCCGTGCAGCAATCTGGGTGACCGTCATTCCGCTCGCCAACATGCGCACTACTTCCTGTTCCTTACCCGACAACTTGGGCGCTTGAGTGGGCCGCGCCAGGCAGGCCTGGTCCAGTTGCACGCGCAGGCACTCACTGACAAAAGTGCGCCCCTGCGTCACCGACATCAATGCTTTGGGTAGCTCCCTGGCAGACGCGCTTTTGGCAATGACACCCTTGGCACCGTGGCCAAAGGCGGCTCTCAGGGTCGCGACATTGGCAAACATGGTCACCAGGATCACAGGCAAGTCAGGGTACCTGCGGTTCAACAAGCCCAATAACCCACAGCCGTCGGCCTGTTGATTTCCGGGCATCGCGAAATCCGTAACGATCACGTCGCAAGGGATTCGATCGACCAGATCAAGCAGTTGATCGGGGCCATCTGCCTCGCCGACTACTTTGTATTTACCACTCGCCTCGATCACCACTCTTTGGCCCACACGAACGATAGGGTGATCGTCAGCAATAATGACGCGGATCATCGACTTTTCCATGATGGCAATTTGAGACCGCGAACATAGCGCGATAGTCTTTTAGCAACAATAGGAAATAATTAGCCACTTTCCGTTCCGCCCCGTGTTTAAAGAGCCCACCACAAACTCCCACACAACAAAGAGAAAAGACATACGGAAACGTACTACGCACAAATGTATAAATTCCTTCACCAACTCTACAGCTGAGCCAAGTAATCAAGATACAAGTTGATGTCCTCGCGCAACTGATTCAAGGCGGTTTGGTTCAGTTCGACCCCGGATAAATGCACGGCATTGATCAGCTTGATCGCCTCGTCTTCCAGACCGCTCTCACCCAAAAAGGCGACACTGCCTACCAAACGGTGCAAAGACTGCGTGGTCAGGCTGGCGTCCAGGCACGCTTGGGCACCCGTCAACACGGCAAGGTCCGCGTGGGCCTCCTGAAGCAGGCTGAGCAGCATCGGCTCGACCACCTCCCACGTGCCGAACGTCTCGATCAGGCTCGCTCGGCTGGGAATGGGAATGTTGCGCACACGCGCTGAGCCCGTGGGCTTGTCGGCAGGCGGTGCGGCTTGCGAAGGGTTCAACCAGCAACGCAGCACCTCGTCCAACTGCGCGAGACCAAGGGGTTTGGTCAGCCAACCATTCATTCCGCACGCCTCACATTGCCGGATGTCCTCCGGCCCCAGGCCTGCGGTCAGCGCCAGCACAATGATTCCCGCACGCCCCTCAGCCCTCTCGCGTCGGCGCAGTTCACGGGTCATGGCAAAACCGTCCATCACCGGCATTCGACAGTCAGTGATCACCAGGTCGAAGCGGTCAGCGTCCAGCGCGTGCAATGCCTGCTGGCCGTTGTCACAACACCGATAGGCCACACCGAGCTTTTCCAGCATGGCCCCCAGCAGCAAACGGTAGGTGCGATGGTCATCCACCACGAGCACTTGAGCGTGAGACCAGTGAGCCAACGTGGCCGAGTCAGAAGCCGCCTGCCGCGAACCTCGGTCTGCAGAGTTGCCCGCCATAGCGCCCTCATCGAGAGCGACCAACTCGCCCGGCCTGCCTGCCGCAGCGGGACATCGAACCGTTTCGAACTGTTCGCAGCAACATGATTACCGGAACCCGATTAACAGATTGCGGAAATCAACCCGCGCGAAAACATAGCCGAATGTTTATGGCGCAGCGATACAACAACTACGACAACGATGACCAAACTGTGATTTTTTAATCAACACGCCCGGCGCTTCATTGCCACCCTGACATAAGGGAAAGTTGCATCCCCGGGTTTCATCCCGGCGATAAATTCTCTCCCGTTATCCCGGTCGCTGCGCGTGCCCAAAACAACGCTATAACACCGGGCAACTTCACCGTACGCGTCTGCCCCACACACCCTTTCACAGCAAGACCTGCTGAAAGAATAGACGCTGAGGCGCTCATCGACGGCTCCGTCGCCCTGACCGTGGAATACCGGTGCCGCATTCAAAGCACCTGATCCAGGCCTATGAACGCTTGACGCTCTCGCTGGTGACACCCACGTAGGCCGCGCGGCCTGCGCCCAGCCCCGCAACAATTGCGCCCAGGCCGATCACGCCAAATACCCAGCCCGTGGCGCCCCAGCCACCGGTCCAGTCATGCAGCACGCCGACGGCCAGCGGGCCCAACGAAGCCAAGGTGTAGCCGATGCCCTGGGCCATGCCTGACAGGTTGGCTGCCACGTGAGCATCGCGCGAACGCAAGACGATCAGGGTTAACGCCAAACTGAACGTGCCACCCTGCCCCAATCCCAGCAGAATCGCCCAGCCCCACAGCCCCTCAAGCGGCGCATACAAACAGCCGAACAGCCCACCCAGTGTCAACACCATCACCACCACAATGGCCAGGCGCTGGTCCTTGCCACGGGTCGCCAGCCAAGGCGCGGTCAGGGCGCTGAGCAGTTGCACGATGATCGAACCCGACAACGCCAACCCGGCTTCGGTGGCGCTCAGGCCACGGCTGATCAGGATCGATGGCACCCAGCCAAACACGATGTAGGCGAGCGACGACTGCAAGCCCATGTACACCGTCACCTGCCAGGCCAGCGGGTCGCGCAGCAAGCCCTTCACCCGATAGGCAACTTGATGCGCGCCGTGCTTTTGCCGAACCTGCGGCAACCAGCACAGCGCCGCCACTAACGCGGGCAAAATCCAGAAGCCCAGGCCGATGTTCCAACTGTTGTCGAAGTAATGACTCAACGGCACTGTAGCGCCCGCCGCCAATGCCGCGCCCAGGCACAGTGCCATGGTATAGACGCCGGTCATGGTGCCGGCCTGTTTAGCGAAATCGCGCTTGACGATGCCGGGCAACAACACCCCGATAATGCCGATGCTCGCGCCAGCGATCAGGCTGCCGGCGAACAACCCGACCTCACCCAAAGCACTGCGCAGGATGAGGCCGCCGGCCAGCGTCAGCAGAATGCCCAACACCACGCGCTCGGCGCCAAAACGCCGCGCCAGCATCGGCGCCAGCGGCGCGAACAAGCCCAGGCACAGCACTGGCAAGGTGGTCAGCAAACCGGCCTTGGCGGCCGACAACCCCAAACTGACGGACACCTCGCTCAGCAACGGCGACATGCTCGACAGCGCCGGGCGCAGGTTCAACGCCACCAGAATCAAGCCGAGCAGCAACAGCCACGGGCGACTGACGACGGGTTGGCTGTGTTGCACCACTTCGTCGTCCGCCTCGGCGTCGATCAACAGTTCTTCAAGCGTGTTTTCAGGGTTCATTGATCAACTGCCGGCAGAGGGATTTGGCGCGTTCCGGGTCTTGGCGTTCGACGGCTTCGAGCAGGGCGATATGCAGGTCGAACACCGCCTGGCGACGCGGCGAAATGTTCAGGGTCTGGCGCAGCTGGGCGCCGACGATGGCGGAGAAGTAGTGGTACAGCTCACTCAACGCCGGGTTGTGTGCCGCGTTGACCATGCGCTGATGAAACACCAGGTCGGCGCTGATATAGGCCTCCAAATCACCGTGATACAGCTCGGCACTGGCGTTGAGCGCCGCGCGCAAACCGTTCAGGTCTTCATCGGTTCGGCGCACGGCCGCCAGGCCAATCGCTTCCACTTCGAGTATTTGCCGCGTCTCCTGCGCCTGGCTGATCGTGCAATGCGATAACGCGCGCATCGTCCCCAGCGGGTCGGTCATGGAGCGCAGGTAACTGCCATCGCCCTGGCGAATGTCAATCAACCCGGAAAACGCCAGCACGCGCATGGCCTCGCGCACAGTGTTGCGGCTGATGCCCAACTCGGCAGACAACTCGGGCTCGGTGGGCAGGCGTTCGCCAATGGCCCATACACCTTTGCTGATGCGCAAGCGCAGTTGCTCAAGGGCCTGATCGACCAGGGAGCGTTTGATCAAGGGGGCGATGTCTGTCATGGGTTTTGCACTTTCGTCCAATCATAGGATGAATTTTCCTACAGCCTATTCGTAGCTGCCTACAAAGGCAACGGGCTAGGGTTCTGAGGCAACAAAAGGAGCAGTATTTTCGATTGGTAAAATTACCCTCAGAGGGTAATTATTGGACTCGGGTTTGGCAGGACGTGTACCACACGCACGCAAAAGACAGGGAGATTTACATCAAGGTCACTTACTCCCCGGACGGTGACCCTCCGGTGATCTCCTTCAAGGAGAAAAACCTATGAAGGTTAAAAATTGCTACATCTGCGGCGCGCCCAATGGGCTGATGTATTTCGAAGGCCGTAGCGAAACCATCAGCGTTAAAGGCATGGAGCGTCGCGTCGACAATCTCTCAGGCTGGGAATGCACGGAGTGCGGCGACGGCTTCTGGGACCCAAACAACGACAGTACAGACCGCTACGACGCAGCAATGGACGAGTTGGTCCTCGCGGCTCGGCAAATGATCGGCGCCGAGATCAAACGCACCCGCCGCAAACTGCACCTTACCCAAAAAGAAGCAGTGGAGTTGCTCTCAGGTGGCGGCCACAACGCATTCTCCCGCTACGAACGCGGCGAGCTTCTTGCCCCCAAACCCTTGGTGGTGCTGATGCGTTTATTGGATCGTCACCCGCATTTGCTGGCTGACGCAAAAGCGTTGGCCGAAGGTGCGGACATGCGCGGCGCCTTTACCTACACGGTGCACCACGACGCTGGAGCACTTAAAGCGTCCTAGCCCCAAACAATAAACCCGGCACAAGGCCGGGTTTATTGTTTCAACCATCGATCAATGCAAAATCTGGCTCAAGAACATCTTGGTCCGGTCATTCTGCGGGTTGTCGAAGAAGTCATTTGGCGCCGCCTGCTCAACGATTTCGCCTTTGTCCATGAAGATCACGCGATTGGCCACGGTGCGGGCAAAGCCCATTTCGTGGGTCACGCACAACATGGTCATGCCGTCTTCCGCGAGGCCGATCATGGTGTCGAGTACTTCCTTGACCATTTCCGGATCGAGTGCCGACGTCGGTTCATCGAACAGCATGATTTTCGGCTTCATGCACAGGGCACGGGCAATCGCCACACGCTGTTGCTGGCCGCCGGACAGTTGCCCCGGAAACTTGTGGGCCTGCTCCGGAATGCGCACACGCTCAAGGTAGTGCATGGCAATTTCTTCGGCCTTGCGCTTGGGCATCTTGCGTACCCACATCGGGGCCAGCGTGCAGTTTTGCAGGATGGTCAGGTGCGGGAACAGGTTGAAATGCTGAAACACCATGCCGACTTCACGGCGGATCGCTTCGATCTGCTTGAGGTCGTTCGTCAGCTCAACACCATCGACCACGATGCGGCCTTGCTGGTGCTCTTCCAGACGGTTGAGGCAGCGGATGGTGGTGGACTTGCCCGAACCCGACGGGCCGCACAGCACGATACGCTCGCCCTGCTTGACGTTGAGGTTGATGTCTTTCAACACGTGGAACTGGCCGTACCACTTGTTGACGCCCTGCATCTGGATAATGCCTTCAGGGCTCACAGGCTGTTTGATCGCTTCGCTCATAACATCAACTCCTAACGCTTGTGGCCTGTGTCGAGCTTGTGTTCCAAATGAATGGAATAGCGCGACATACCAAAACAGAAAATCCAGAACACCAGGGCCGCGAACACGTAGCCTTCAGTGGCCATGCCCAGCCATTTCGGGTCGGCGGCAGCTTGTTTGACGCTGTTGAGCAGGTCGAACAGACCGATGATGATCACCAGGCTCGTGTCCTTGAACAGCGCAATAAACGTGTTGACGATGCCCGGGATCACCAGCTTCAGGGCTTGCGGCAGAATCACCAGGCCCATGCTGCGCCAGTAACCCAAGCCCATCGCCGCAGCCGCTTCGTACTGACCTTTGGGAATCGCCTGCAAGCCACCGCGCACCACTTCAGCCACGTAGGCCGACTGGAACAGGATCACGCCGATCAAGGCCCGCAGCAGTTTGTCGATGCCCATGCCTTCGGGCAGGAACAACGGCAGCATGACCGAAGACATGAACAGCACGGTGATCAACGGCACGCCGCGCCAGAATTCGATGAAGGTCACACAGACCACACGAATCGCCGGCATGTTCGAACGCCGTCCCAGCGCCAGCACGATGCCCAACGGCAAGGCGCCGGCGATACCGACCGTGGCGATCACCAGGGTCAGCATCAGGCCGCCCCACTGGCTGGTCGCCACATTGGTCAGGCCGAACACCCCGCCGTGCAGCAGGCAATAGGCAATGATCGGGTACAGCACCAGGAAGCTCAGGCCGTAGACCGCCTTGCGTTGAAAACGCGAGATGAACAACGGCGCCACGCCAACGATGGCCAGCCACACAGTCAGGTCCACACGCCAGCGCAGGTCGCCGGGGTAGTAGCCGTACATGAACTGCCCGAAGCGCTGTTGGATAAACACCCAGCAGGCGCCCTCTTTGGTGCAGTCGGCACGCGTGGTGCCGACCCAGTTGGCGTCCAGAATTGCCCAGTGCAGAATCGGCGGCACGATCAGGTAGATCAGGTAAAACGCCAGAAACGTCAGCAGGGTGTTGAGCCAACTGGAGAACAGGTTGGCGCGCATCCAGGCCATCGGCCCGAACACTTTGTTCGGCGGCGGCATATCAGGTTTGAAAGTATGCGTACTCATGCGTGTTTCCTCACCGCTCGATCAGCGCAATGCGCTTGTTGTACCAGTTCATCAGCAGCGAAATGCTGATGCTGATCGCCAGGTACACGCTCATGGTGATAGCAATCACTTCGATGGCCTGGCCGGTCTGGTTGAGCACCGTGCCGGCAAACAGCGAAACCATTTCCGGGTAACCGATACCGGCGGCCAGTGACGAGTTTTTCGCCAGGTTCAGGTACTGGCTGGTCAGCGGCGGAATGATCACCCGCAGGGCTTGCGGAATGATGACCTTGCGCAGCGTCGGCCCAGGGCGCAGGCCCAGGGAGCGCGCGGCTTCGGTCTGGCCGTGGCTGACGGACTTGATGCCCGACCGCACGATCTCGGCAATAAACGCTGCCGTGTAGACCGTAAGCGCCAGGGTCAGCGCCAGCAGTTCAGGGATCAGTACCCAGCCGCCGACAAAGTTGAAACCTGCAAGCTTTGGCATTTCCCAGTGCAGCGGTGCGCCGAAGATCAGCGCGCACAGCGCCGGGATCACGATGAGCAACGCCAGCCCGGTCCAGAACTTGTGGAACGGTACGCCCGTCGCTTCGAAGCGTTTATTGGCCCAGCGCGTCATCAGCACAATCGCGATGATCGCCACCACCACACTGACCACGAATGGCCAGAACCCGTCAGCGGCAATCGCTGCCGGCATGTTCAGGCCACGGCTGCTGACAAAGAAGGTGTCGCCAAAGTTGTGGCTGTTGCGCGGCCCCGGCATGGTCAGGAACACCGCGAAGTACCAGAACAGGATTTGCAGCAGCGGCGGAATGTTGCGGAATACTTCCACATACACGGTCGCCAGCTTGTTGATCATCCAGTTCGGCGACAGCCGTGCCACGCCGATGATGAAACCGAGCAAGGTCGCCAGGACCACGCCGATTACCGTCACCAGCAAGGTGTTGAGCAGACCGATGACAAAGACCCGGGCATAGCTGTCCGATTCTGTGTAGTCGATCAGGTGTTGAGCGATGCCGAAGCCGGCACTGCGCTCAAGAAAGTCGAAACCCGAAGTAATGCCCCGGTGTTGCAGGTTGGTCTGGGTATTGTTGAAGAGGTACCAGCCCAGCGAGACCACCGCCACAATCGTGATGATTTGGAAGAGCCACGCACGCACTTTGGGATCGCTGAAGCTGAGCTTCTGCTTTGGTGCGCCGATTTGATTTTGCATGAAGTGCCCCGGGAAAAATGGAACAGAACATCACCCGGCGGTTGGCCCGCCGGGTGACAGAACCATCAACGATCAGCGTACTGGGGGAGCGTATTGAATGCCGCCGTTGGTCCACAGTGCGTTCAGGCCACGGTCGATTTCCAGCGGGGTAGTCTTGCCGAGGTTTTTCTCGAAGACTTCGCCGTAGTTGCCCACCTGCTTGACGATCTGTACGACCCAGTCTTTCTTCACTTTCAGGTCTTTGCCGTATTCGCCGTCAGCACCGAGCAGACGCGCAACGTCCGGGTTCTTGGTGGACTTGGCTTCAGCTTCGACGTTTTTCGAGGTGATACCGGCTTCTTCAGCGTTGAGCATGGCGTAGCCAACCCAGCGCACGATGGCCAGCCACTCGTCGTCGCCATTACGTACGACTGGGCCCAGCGGTTCTTTGGAAATGGTTTCCGGCAGAACCACGTAGTCCTTCGGCGAGGCCAGCTTGCTGCGCTGTGCGTAGAGTTGGGACTTGTCGGAGGTCAGCACGTCGCAACGACCGGATTCCAGCGACTTGGCGCTTTCATCGGAGGTGTCGAAGGTGATTGGGGTGTATTTGAGGTTGTTGGCGCGGAAGTAGTCCGACACGTTCAGCTCAGTGGTCGTACCGGCCTGGATGCAGATGGTTGCACCGTCCAGTTCCTTGGCACTTTTAACACCCAGCTTGTTGTTTACCAGGAAGCCAACACCGTCGTAGTAGGTGATGAAGCCCGGGAATTTCAGGCCCATGCCGGCATCGCGAGAGCTGGTCATGGTGGTGTTACGAGACAGAATGTCGACTTCGCCGGACTGAAGCGCGGTGAAACGCTCCTTGGCATTCAACTGGCTGAATTTAACTTTGGTCGCGTCGCCGAAAACGGCAGCAGCCACAGCGCGGCACACGTCAGCGTCGATCCCCAGGATCTTGCCGCTGGCATCGGGTACCGAGAAACCCGGCAGGCCGTCACTCACGCCACATTGCACAAAGCCTTTCTTCTGCACGGCGTCCAGGGTGGCGCCAGCTTGGGCGAAACCGCTCACACCCAGTACAGCCGCCGCAGACACGATGGCCAGGGTGGATTTCAATACCTTCATTCAAACCTCCAGTTTTGCTCTTGTTGTGTCGGAGCTAGAACCTCAGCGCACCCTTATGAGGCGATATCGACCTGTGTTGGCTTTTTTTAGGTCAAGCGGCATGAAGTCGTCGCAGTAATTCCAGTTGCTATCCCACAAGCGGCAGTCACTGATAGTGTTACCGTCCTGGGATAGTTCTGACATCGACCTACACATAGCAAGCCCCGTACCAGAGTGCTGGCTGAGTCGTTTCAGCCCATGGTCAATAGAAAAAGATTCAACGTTGCGACATTCTCTTAACAGATCAACGCATTGCGCACCGTTCCGACGCACCCAATCGGAGCGCACGCACTTATATGGAGCAGACATGACCGAACCCTTGATTCTTCAGCCCGCCAAGCCCGCAGACGCCTGCGTTATCTGGCTGCATGGCCTGGGTGCCGATCGCTACGACTTTTTGCCGGTGGCTGAGGCACTGCAGGAAACCTTGCTGACAACCCGCTTCGTTTTGCCCCAGGCGCCGACCCGCCCGGTGACGATCAACGGCGGCTATGAGATGCCCAGCTGGTACGACATCAAGGCCATGAGCCCGGCCCGTTCCATCAGCCTGGAAGAGTTGGAAATCTCGTCAAATACCGTTACCGATTTGATCGAAGATCAGAAGAGAACCGGAATAGACGCCTCGCGGGTTTTTCTGGCGGGTTTTTCCCAGGGTGGCGCGGTGGTGTTTCACACCGCCTTCCTTAAATGGCAGGGCCCACTGGGTGGCGTAATTGCCCTCTCCACTTACGCGCCGACGTTTGGCGATGAGCTGGAATTGTCCGCCAGTCAGCAGCGCATTCCTGCCTTGTGCCTGCACGGCCAGTTCGACGACGTGGTGCAGAACGCGATGGGCCGCAGTGCCTATGAGCATTTGAAGACCCGTGGTGTCACCGTGACATGGCAGGAATACCCAATGGGTCACGAAGTGTTACCCGAGGAGATACGCGACATAGGTGACTGGTTGACCGCTCGCCTGGGCTGATTGCCGCACATTATGTAGCCACATGACAGACGCACTACGCCGCGCCCGATTCTTGCATTACACTGGCCGGCGTACATTCCTTAATCAATTAATGAGATCACCGTGCTCAAAGCACTTAAGAAGATGTTTGGCAAAAGCGAGGCTGAGCCGCTCGCGCCTGTTCCCAGTGCTCCTGTCCCTACTGCCAGCCGCCGCAATGACGGCAAACAGCCCGACCGGATCGTACCTGTCGCTTCTGAGAAAAAGCCGTCGGTGACACTGTCTGAACAGGCCACCCCTGCCGAGGAAGCGCCAGCGCCTGCTCCTGCGCCGAAAGCAGTTCGCCGTGAACGCGCACCGAAACCGCCGGTTATCCCGTGGAAACTCGAAGACTTCGCCGTCGAGCCGCAGGAAGGTAAAACCCGCTTCCACGATTTCAAACTGTCCCCGGAATTGATGCACGCCATCCAGGACCTGGGCTTCCCATACTGCACGCCGATCCAGGCGCAAGTGCTGGGCTTCACCCTGGCGGGCAAAGACGCCATTGGCCGCGCGCAAACCGGCACCGGCAAGACCGCCGCGTTCCTGATCTCGATCATCACCCAGTTGCTCGAGACGCCGCCGCCCAAAGAACGCTACATGGGCGAGCCGCGCGCACTGATCATCGCCCCGACTCGGGAGCTGGTGGTGCAGATCGCCAAGGACGCCGCCGACCTGACCAAGTACACCGGCCTCAACGTCATGACGTTCGTGGGCGGCATGGACTTCGACAAGCAGCTCAAGCACCTCGAAGCGCGCCATTGCGACATTCTGGTTGCAACGCCGGGCCGCTTGCTCGACTTCAACCAGCGTGGCGACGTGCACCTGGACATGGTCGAAGTGATGGTGCTGGACGAAGCCGACCGCATGCTCGACATGGGGTTTATCCCGCAAGTACGCCAGATCATTCGCCAGACCCCGCCGAAAAACGAGCGCCAGACCCTGCTGTTCTCCGCGACCTTCACCGAAGACGTGATGAACCTCGCCAAGCAGTGGACAACCGACCCGTCCATCGTCGAGATCGAAGCGCTTAACGTCGCCAGCGAAAACGTTGAGCAACACATCTACGCGGTGGCCGGTGCCGACAAATACAAGCTGCTTTACAACCTGATCAACGACAACGGTTGGGAGCGCGTCATGGTCTTTGCCAACCGCAAGGACGAAGTGCGCCGCATCGAAGAACGCCTGGTGCGCGATGGCGTAAACGCCGCGCAACTGTCGGGCGATGTGCCGCAGCACAAGCGCATCAAGACGCTCGAAGGGTTCCGCGAAGGCAAGATTCGCGTGCTGGTGGCCACCGACGTGGCCGGTCGCGGGATTCACATCGACGGCATCAGCCACGTGATCAACTTCACCCTGCCGGAAGTGCCGGACGACTACGTACACCGCATTGGCCGCACCGGCCGTGCGGGCGCTGCGGGTGTGTCGATCAGCTTTGCCGGTGAGGATGACTCGTACCAGTTGCCGTCGATCGAGACGCTGCTGGGGCGCAAGATCAGCTGCGAAACGCCGCCGACGCATCTGTTGCGGGCTGTGGAGCGTAAGCGCCCTTAGGCTGGATGCAGTAAAAATGTGGGTGCTGGCTTGTGTGGGTGGTTGGGTTTTGGGTTGAGTACATATCCGTTGTTTGAGTGAAGGCTGAGATTGGTTCCGCTCTTACAGCGGGTCACTTTTGGAAGGACCCAAAAGTAACCAAAAGGTCCTCGCCCCACCACTCGGTGCCTCGCCTAGGCTCGGCATGCCCGCACTCCGGCTTGAATCCGTGGGCCGCCGCGATGGGCCATCCTTGGCCCAGCGCGGCTAACCCGGCGTCCTGCCGGGTTACCCACGGATTCAAGCCTGCGTGCGGCCATCGTGGTTAACGGGGCGCCTGAGATCAAAAGCAAGATCAAAATCTAAAGCACGGCGGCCTAGTAGCCGACCTGAGTGGTTGAATCAAAAGCGCTGTTTTTTTCTAGAGCAGATCGCGATTTTTCAGACCAAATGGAGATCCACCTGTGGGAGCTGGCTTGCCTGCGATGCAGACACCTCGGTACATCAGGCACACCCAGTAGATGCCATCGCAGGCAAGCCAGCTCCCACAGAAAAGCCAATTCCCACACAATCTGCTTTTGATCCAACCACTCAGGTCGATTCTCAGACGTGGGAGCGTTTTTGGTTACTTTATGCGCGCTTCAAAAAGTGACCCGCTGTAAGAAGCAGAACCATAACCCCCCGTTACCCCAGCAACGGATATGCCCCAACAAACCTCACTTCCAACGATCCGCCGCCGCCTGGTCGCTGCCCCGCCCCTCCACCCAACGCGGCCCTTCGCTGGTGTGTTCCTTCTTCCAAAACGGCGCCCGTGTCTTCAGGTAGTCCATCACAAACGCGCACGCATCAAACGCCGCCTGGCGATGCGCACTGGCAACGCCCACAAACACAATCGGCTCACCCGGTTCCAGCGCGCCGATGCGGTGCAACACTTCCAGCTTAAGCAACGGCCAGCGCTGCTCAGCCTCAACGACAATCTTCGCCAGGGCCTTCTCAGTCATGCCCGGATAGTGCTCCAGAAACATCCCCGTCACGTCCAGCCCGTCGTTGAAATCACGCACATACCCGACAAAACTCACCACCGCGCCCACGCCGACATTCGCTGCGTGCATGGCGTTCAGCTCAACGCCCGGATCAAATGCCTGAGCCTGCACCCGAATGGCCACCGTCAGCCTCCGGTCACTGGCGGAAAGAACGCCACTTCATCACCGGCCTGCACCGGTTGATCAAGGCCACAGAGTTCCTCATTGCGGGCGCACATCAAGCTGGTCTCATTGAGCACTGCAAACTCGGGGTCATCGGCCAGCGCCAGACGCACTGCATCGACGGTGGCGAAATCCCCCTCCATCTCCAGCGAATCCAAACCCACCGCTTCGGCGTAACGCGCAAAAAACACTACATTGATGCTCATGCCTGGTCCGCCTTGAAATGCCCGCTTTTACCGCCGAGCTTTTCCAGCAGGCGAATGCTTTCGATGGTCATGCCACGATCTACCGCCTTGCACATATCGTAAATCGTCAGCGCCGCGACGCTGGCCGCGGTCAGTGCTTCCATCTCCACGCCGGTCTGCCCGCTGAGCTTGCAGCGCGCCAGGATATGCACCGCGTCCCCGCCATCGGCACTCAGCTCGACCTTGACGCCGGTAAGCATCAGCGGGTGGCACAGGGGAATCAAATCGCTGGTTTTTTTCGCCGCCTGGATCCCGGCAATGCGGGCCACGGCAAACACGTCGCCCTTGGGATGGGCGCCGTCGACAATCATTTTCAGGGTCTCGGGCAACATGCGCACCCGCGCTTCGGCCACGGCTTCACGGAACGTCACGGCTTTTTCGGTGACGTCGACCATGTGGGCGCGACCTTGGGAATCGAGATGAGTCAGCACAGGGATACTCCTGATCAGGAGCGGCAATTGTAAACCCGTGAGTCAAATTTACGCATGCCTGTTTATCCCATGAGCCCGTTAAGCGAAAAACAGTGTAAATGTGGCGAGGGAGCTTGCTCCCTCGCCACAGGTTATCGACAGCAGCGGGTGTCAGAAGCGGAAGGTAAATCCGGCATTGATCCCGTTGTTGTTACCCCGGTTCGACAGCAAACCGCTGTAGTTCAACGACACCAGCGTGTCTTTGGTCAACGCCATTTGCGCACTGGCCTTGATCACCGCGCCATCGCGCGCCACCGGCACGCTGTTTACGGCAAACGCGGTGTCACTGCCGGCAAACTTCAGCGAGGCTTCACGATCGGTATCGCCGAACTGATGTTCCCAGCCCAGCTCGCCGCGCAAGGTCACCGCCGAGGTTGAGCTGATCGGCACCTGGGTATGCGCGCGCAGGCCCAACGTCGAGAGCGTCGCATCCTGGCTTTGCTGGCTGGCGTGCAACGCAGCCGCGCCGCCCTTCTCTTTGAACGAGTCGCTCTGATGGTTCAGGTACGTCAGGTTGGCAAAGGGTTCGAACAGGTTCCATTGGGTGTAACCGATTTCGGCAAACACCTGATCGGTACGCGCGCTGTAGTCAGCCTTGTCGTAGTCCGACTGGTTGGCGTAAGCCACGCGTCGCGAGGTGTCCAGACGATGCCAGGTGGTGGCACCGCCCACGCGCAGGGCGATGGCGTCGAAGCGCTTGCCGCCGTAGATCGACAGATGATAGTTGTCGCTGTCCGCCGAGGCCGAGGCGTCGCCATTCAGGTGGCTCTGGGTGTAGCCGGTGGCTGCGCCCAAGCGCCAGCCGTCGCCGACTTCGGTGTCCAGCCCCAACAGCACGCCGCTGGTGGACGAGGAGTAACCGCTGGCGTTGTTGTCACCGCTGACGTTATCGCGACCGCCCAGCAGTTGCACCCAGCCGCCATTGTCGCTGCTCTGGATCTGCGCGCTGGAATCCAGCGCCTGAGCCTGTTGCAGGCGACCGTTGACCGCTTCACGAATGTAGCGGCTGTCGGCCATTTGCGCCGCCGCCACGTCCGAGTGCACTTGCCCCGACAACTGCTTGAACGCGTCCCGCGCCTGCGCTGCCGAGTCGGATGCCAGCAGGCCTTCGTACACCGGACTGCCCGCGCCCAGTGACTCGGCCGCCGTTGCCACCGCGCGTTCATTGCGGGTTTGCGCGATGCTGGCAAACGTCGTCTGGTTGCGCGCCACCGCCAGGGTCAGCTGATTCGGCTGATAGGTGAGCTGCGCGCCGATGAACAGGTAATTCGGCGAGATCGCCGCAAACTGACCATTGATGCCCTGGCTCGCCGTCAGGATGTTGAACGGCTGGCCCAGCAGGCTACGAGCCTCGGTGGCAGACAACAGATTGGGGCTGTTTTCCAGGGACACGGTCACCACGCCACCGTTGAGGGTGGCAACGCCGCTGCTCTGGATCTGGTCGCTGCGCCCATTGGGGCCGACTTCGACCGCATACACCGAACCCGGATTGAACGTCACGTCGCCCGTGCGCAGCGTACCGATCGAATGCCCCGGCGCCACGCGGCCACCGGTGTTGACGGTCACGTTAGCCACCGTGCCCGTGCCGGCCAACGTGCCGCCGAGTGTGGTCACCACGCCATTGTCCGCATTGCGCGTGCCCACCGCGCTGCCATCCACGGTCACGGCGGAGGTCAACGTGCCGTCCACTGACAGCATGCCGCCGCGTACCCAGGTGCTGCCGGAATAGGTGTTCTGGCCTTCCAGCACCAGTTCGCCGTCACCCGACTTGGCCAGGCTGCCGACATAGGTGTTGCCAGTGAGTAAATCCTGGCCGCGCGTAAGGGTCGCCTGCTCCCGCGCATGGCCGATCTCGTAGTCGAACTGGTCATCGGCCGACGCATTCGCCGGTAAGCCGTTGAGCCAGCCTTTTTGCTGTTTAGTCGCGGCCCAGGTCGCCTGCTCGGCGGCGTCTTCTACACGGCGGGCGCGAATGGCTTCATCGGAAATCGGGTTGGCCCAGATGTCGCGAGTTCCGCCCGGCAATGCCACCGCCACCGAACCGAGAAACTGCCCCGGCCCCTGCATGGCTTTTTGCAGGTTCGGCAAGCCCCAGCCACTGACCACGCCGGGCACTTGCGGCGTGCCCGGCGCGGCATCGTGTACCGGTTGCAGGTTGTCATAGGTGCGGCCACCGGTGAGGTCGCCAACCGGGGTATCAGGACCGTCCGGCGCTTGCAGGCTGGAGGTGGTCAGCAACACATCCCGCGCCTGGCTGGCAGTCATGTACGGGAAGCGCTGAATTACCAGCGCCAGAGCCCCGGAGACACTCGGCGCAGCCGCCGAGGTGCCGTTGGCGTTGGGGATAATTTCACCCTCGGGCCCGGTGGACGGAATACCTGACACGCCCATCACGCACCACCATTTCGACGTGCCGCAGCGGTTATAGACCTGCGCGCTGGTCTCGTCGTAACCGGTAATCGAGAGAAATTTGCCTTCAATATCCGGCTTGAAAAACGGCAGGTTGGCGTTGGTGTCCGGGTTGGCGCCGTGGCTGTCGTTGCCCGCCGAGATGATCTGGATGAACGTGTTTTGCCGTGCGGCGTCGGCCATCGCGTCCATCCAGGTTTTTTGCCCGGCGTGAGCCTTGTCCCAGAACGGGCGATAGGCGGCGGTCATGTCGCGCAGGTTGTCGGCGGCGCTGTCGCCGACATTGCCAAAGTGGTTTTCCACGTCATTGCGCGAGTTCTGCCCCCAGCTCTGGTTGACGATCGACACATTCTTTGCCGCCAGCGCGTTGTAGCTGGCCATGAACGCGTTGTAGTCGAGGTCGTTGGAGCCCTGGAAACGGTTGTTATCGGTACCGCCGGTATTGGCGACAAAAATGTTCGCATCAAAAGCGATGCCGTGCATGCCGGTACCGTCGCGACTGGCGCCCAGCACGCCGGACATTTCGGTGCCGTGACCGTCGTTGATGATCGGGTCGTACTCACCGGAAATGCTGAAGTGCTCGCCCTTTTGAAACTCGCCATCCGGGGTGTCCTGGATATAGCGCGGGTGGGTCGCATAGTACTCACCGGTGGACGTCACCGCTTGCACGCGGTCCTGGCCCTGAGCGTTCTTGCCCTGGAACTCGACATGTTCGGTGAGGATGCCCGAGTCGAGCACACCCACATTCACGCCTTTGCCGGTCATGCCCAGGGCATAGGCGTAATACGCGTGGGTGCGGTCCAGGCCGGAGTTGACCTGGGCTTCCGGGGTTTTCCAGGTTTGCGCGTTGGCGTTCCAGTCACGGGTGGCGGCCGCCCAGGATTGGCCGGCGTTCAGTTGCCCGCTCAGGTTGCTGCTGACGCCCGGTTCCACATAGGTATACGGCTTGGCGGCCGGCAAGTTGGCCAGAATCGCCTTGGAGAAATCGAGAATGTTGGTGGTGTAGCGGCCGTTGTTGCTGAACAGACGGCTGCGGTAGTAATCCAGGCGTGAGGCGTAATCCAGCGGGCGCCGGGTATCGCCGAGCATGGCGCTGATGGTCAGGTTTTCCGGTTGCAGCTCGTAGTTTTGCTTGAGCGCCGAATCGAATTTTCCGGACTGGGCAGCAAAATCCTTGGCCGCAAGATCGACAATATCCGCATAGGCAAACCGCAGGTTTTTGTACACGTCGGTGTTTGGACCAAAGGATGCGACGGCTTTCCTGAAGGCCGACTCCAGCACTTGTGAGGTGTAGGGGTTGGCGTCGTCGGCCCACGCCATGCAGCCCTGGCCCAGCCATAGCGCCAGGCCGAGTGCGATGGGTGTGAGGGGTATCGATTTGGAGCCTATGGCGCGCTTGCGTTTTTCAGACAAAGTGAAGCCATTACCTGCTACGTCCATTCTTCCTTTCCCTTTGGATAAGTGCGTCGTCAATGAGCGATGTATCGGGCTTTTTGTAATAGGCAGGGTCATGCGGAAAACCCCAAGGGGTCTTCAAACGTCGTCAGATCAAGGAAATGTATGCCGACGGAGTGACGCTGATTTGTTGTTGTTTTTACAGCAACAAAAAATGTAACAAAATAAATACAAAACCCACAAGCACCCACGGCGCATTAACGAAGGCAAATGTCGCCCACAACAAAAACCCCGGATTTCGTGAAAAATCCGGGGTGGTTCGTGGCATTTAGCCACCAACTACAGCATGAGTGTTTACAAATGGGACTCGGCGTATTCGGCCAGGATCGAACGCGGTACCCCTTGCAGCGCAATGTGCACGCCGTTCGGGAAGTCTTTGAAGCGTTCTGTCAGGTAGGTCAGCCCGGAGCTGGTCGCGGACAGGTAAGGGGTGTCGATCTGTGCCAGGTTGCCCAGGCACACCACTTTGGAACCGGCGCCCGCACGAGTGATGATGGTTTTCATCTGGTGCGGCGTGAGGTTCTGGCATTCGTCGATCAAAATCAGGCTTTGCTGGAAGCTGCGACCCCGGATGTAGTTGAGGGATTTGAACTGCAACGGCACTTTGCTGAGGATGTAATCGACGCTGCCATGGGTGTTTTCGTCATCCATGTGCAAGGCTTCGAGGTTGTCGGTGATCGCCCCCAGCCACGGCTCCATTTTTTCCGCTTCGGTGCCGGGCAGGAAACCGATTTCCTGGTCCAGGCCCTGCACGCTGCGGGTGGCAATGATGCGGCGATAGCGCTTGGTGACCATGGTCTGTTCGATGGCGGCAGCCAGGGCGAGGATGGTTTTCCCCGAGCCTGCGGCGCCGGTCAGGTTGACCAGGTGGATGTCCGGATCGAGCAGCGCATACAGCGCCAGGCTCTGGTAGATATCACGCGGTTTCAGGCCCCAGGCTTCCTGGTGCAACAGAGGCTCCTGATGCAGGTCGAGGATCAGCAGCTTGTCGACCTGAATCTCTTTGATCCAGCCCACAAAACCCTGTTCGTCGATGATGAATTCATTGATGTGCACCGCCGGCAGGTTGTCGATCAACTGCACCTGGTGCCAGGTGCGGCCATGGTCCTGACGGGTTTCGACTTTGCTCACAAGGTCCCAGAACGAGCCGGTCACCGTGTGATAACCCCGCGACAGCATCGACACATCGTCGACCAACTGGTCGGTACTGTAGTCCTCGGCAGCGATCCCACATGCTCGTGCCTTGAGGCGCATATTGATGTCTTTGGTCACCAGCACCAGGCGCAGGTCCTTGTCGCGCGCATGCAGGTCGATCAATTGGTTGATGATTTTGTTGTCGTTGAGGTGTTCCGGCAGCAGGCTGTTGGGCTCGCTGCGTTTGTTCATCAGAATCGACAGCAAGCCCTTCGGCCCGCTTTTGCCACGCTGGATCGGCACGCCGACTTCAACGTCCTCGGGCGAGGCTTCGCCCAGGGTCTTGTCGATCAGGCGGATGGCCTGGCGGCATTCGGCGGCAACGCTGTGGGGCCCGCTTTTGAGTTTGTCGAGCTCCTCAAGCACGATCATCGGGATGGCGACGTGGTGTTCTTCGAAGTTAAGCAGTGCGTTTGGATCGTGGATCAATACGTTGGTATCAAGCACATAAAGGATTGGCTGGTCGGAAGAAGGGGTACGTCCATGATCATCCATACTCGGTCACCTTTGTGGGAGCCAGTCGACGCAATACCTGGGCGGTGCTGCGCCTCGATTCGACCACCGAACGCACCTGAGGGACGTCAAGTGCATGCTCACATGAGGAGTCTTGGAAGACGCCACCTGTGTTGCAGGTTTCGGCGATCTGACTTCGTAATACCGCAAAACCCATGACAGGAAATAGCACTTTGACGCTTTTTTGAAGTTTATTTTTCAGGATGACGAATAGCACTAGCCGCGTGCCATAGACCCCGTTAAAGTCGGAAGTCCGCCTGTATCGAAATGTCGCAAAAAACCACCCCGCAACCTCCTCATCCCCAACAGGGCCGGGCACTTGGTCTTTTAGCGAAAGGCTTCCCGACAGTCCTGCCAACCCAGCCCGCTTTGCGCCGTTGCCTGCATCAGAATCGGCAATGCTACCCGCGCCTTGTCCTGGGTGTCATGAAACACAATCACCCCTTTGCGCCACAGCAACATCAGTGTCAGCACGCGCTCCTCAGACTCGTCAGCCTTGAGTTTGCCGGGCTCGTCCTGGGAGTCGATGTCCCACAACGCCACCTGTAAACCCTGGGACTGAAAGAAGCCCTGACTGTCCGCGCGGCGCTGGCCATACGGCGGGCGAAACAGCGGCACGTAGTTTTCCGGCATCAGGTTCTGCGCCAGCGATGCGCTGCGGGTGATCGAGCTTTGCCAGTCGACCCAATGGCTGTGGGAACGGTATTGCCAGCCCTGAGTGCCCACACACTGGCCTTGGTACAGCGTCTGCACGTCGGCGGCAGAACTGCGTTCGACGCGCGTTTGCAGGCTGCTGCCGAGGACGAAGAAAGTCGCGTTCATCTTTTGTTTGCGCAGGTAGTCGGTGAGCCAGTCGGTATTACCGCTGACCGGCGCCGGGCCGCCGTCGAAGGTCAGCAGGAACATGCGGTCCTTGAAGTCATCGCCATTGCGCTCGTGGTCGCCAAAGCGTGCGATTTCGCTGCTGATCTGTGGGAACAGCGCGGCTTTGCGCAGCAGTTCGTCGAGGTAGCGTTCATGGAAGGCATGGCTGGGGGCGGCCCAACCTATATAGAAGGAGTTGTCGCTGATCTGGAACTTGCCGGCTTGTTCGCGCAGGTCGTCCATGCTTTCGACCAGGAAGCAGAAGGAGGCGTCTTCTTCGCAGCTTTGTTGGGCGGCGGTGTAGTTTTCCAGCAGGCGTTGCCAGAGCTGGCGGCGCAGGTCGTCGATGGAGGCCAGGTTGATGATTTTCAGGCCCAAACGCTGCTTGAGCGCGGCTTCGTCCTGGTTTTCGCTGGCCAGGAGGCTGTGGGCGAACATCAGGATTTCGGCGCGTGAGGCGACGTCGAACAGCGCTGGGCTGCTGAGTTTTTCGGGCCAGGTGCCGCGGTCGAGGCTGGCTACATCTACCGGCGCCGCTTGCGCGGTCAGGCTGAGTAGGCAGGCTGATAGTAGGAGTGCAATTCGCACCTAGGGTCTCCCTTTCCAAAGTCGTCGGGCACTATAGCTGATCGGGGCGGGGGGCTATTAGGTTGGTGTGTATATCCGTTGCTGCGGTCACGGCCGCTTAGGGTTCCGCTCTTACAGCGGGTCACTTTTGGCAAACGCCCCAAAAGTAACCAAAAGGTCTTCGCCCCACCACTCGGTGCCTCGCTTAGGCTCGGCATGCCCGCACTCCGGCTTGAATCCGTGGGCCGCCGCGATGGGCCATCCTTGGCCCAGCGCGGCTAACCCGGCGTCCTGCCGGGTTACCCACGGATTCAAGCCTGCGTGCGGCCATCGTGGTTAACGGGCGCCTGAGATCAAGATCAAAATCTAAAGCACGGCGGCCTGGTAGCCGACCTGAGTGGTTGAATCAAAGGCGCTGTTTTTTCCAGAGCAGATTGCGTTCTCCCAGACAAAATGCATATCAACTGTGGGAGCTGGCTTGCCTGCGATGCAGGCACCTCGGTACATCAGGCAAACCGAGTAGATGCCGTCGCAGGCAAGCCAGCTCCCACAAAAGCCAGATTCCACGCTGTGCCACTTTTTGGCTGGAACAGATCCCTGCTACGCCTTCAAAGTCCGGGTCATTCGTAAAGCCAGAACACTCCCTGCAACAATCACCGCTGCCAGCAAGTACAACGCGATATCCGTTGACCCTGTGGCGTCCTTCACGAACCCGACAATATACGGGCTCAGGAACCCCGCCATTTGGCCCATGGAGTTGATCAGTGCCAACCCACCGGCCGCGGCGCCTGCGCTGAGCATGGCGGTGGGCACTGGCCAGAACATCGGCAAGCCGGTCAGCGCGCCCATGGTGGCTATGGTCAGCCCAAGGATCGCAATCGCTGGCGTAGTAGCAAAATTCACCGCAATCACCAAGCCAATGGCGCCCATCAGCATCGGCACCACCAGGTGCCAGCGACGTTCTTTGTGCAGGTCCGCCGAGCGGCCTACCAGCAGCATGAATACCGCCGCCAGCAGGTAAGGGATTGCACTGAGCCAGCCGATCACCAGGTTATCGCTGAACCCGAGGTTTTTGATGATCGATGGCAGCCAGAAGTTGATCGCGTACACACCGCTCTGGATACAGAAGTAGATCAGGCCAAACGCCCAGATCGCCGGGTTTTTGAATACTTCGGCGAGGGAGTCGGTGTTGGTTTTCGGTTTGTTGGCCAGGTCGGTCGCCTGGTCAGCTTCCAGCACCGCGCGCTCGTGGGGTTTGAGCCACTTGGCGTGGGCAAAGCTGTCGCTGAGCAGGAAGTAGGCGAGGGCGCCGAGGATCACGGTCGGGATGCCTTGCAGCAGGAACATCCACTGCCAGCCCGCGAGGCCGTGTTGGCCGGCGGCGAAGTGGTTGAGGATCCAGCCGGAAAACGGGCTGCCGAGCAAACCGGATACCGGGATCGCCGACATGAACAACGCCATGATTCGCCCACGGCGGAAGGTCGGGAACCACTGCGAGAGGTACAGCACCACGCCCGGGAAGAAGCCGGCTTCGGCGGCGCCGGTCAGCAGGCGCAAGCCGTAGAAATGCGTCGGCGTGGTCACAAACAACAGGCAGGTGGACAAAGTGCCCCACACGATCATCATCAGCGCAATCCAGCGCCGTGGGCCGAATTTGGTCAGTGCCAGGTTGCTCGGCACGCCGCACAGCACGTAGCCGATGAAGAAAATCCCGGCACCGAGGCCGTAGACGGTTTCACTGAATTTCAAGGCATCGAGCATCTGCAACTTGGCAAAGCCAACGTTTACCCGGTCGAGGTAGTTGAACAGGTAGCAGATGAAGATGAAGGGGATCAGGCGCAGGGTAATGCGCTTGTAGATGGCGTTTTTATCGTCATCGGTGGCCAGTGTGGCAGCGGCGCTCTGGGACATGGGAGTCTCTCTTTATTATGATTTTTTGCGATGCGAGGGTAACGTCTATCGCCAGATGAGTCTCGGCCACCATGCGGGGCGCTGTCTTTGTGCTTGCGCACAGTGAAGCAACAATTGCGCTGTGCCGATGAACAACCCATGCGTTTAAGGAAGTTAGCCCCATGTTCGAGCTGGATCATGACCTGGCGCAGGATATTGTCGATCGCACCATGGCCATCCTGCCCTATAACGTCAACGTCATGGACAGTCAGGGGCTGATCCTTGGCAGTGGCGAGCCCGAGCGCATCAACACCCGCCACGAGGGTGCGCAATTGGTGCTGGCCAACGGGCGCGTGGTGGAAATCGACGGTCAGACCGCCAAGCACCTCAAGGGTGTGCAGCCTGGCATCAACCTGCCGCTGATGCACGACCAGCGCCTGATCGGCGTGCTGGGCATTACTGGCGAACCCGAGCTGTTGCGCACTTATGCCGAACTGGTGCGCATGACCGCCGAAATGCTCGTCAGCCACCGCCATCAGCAAGCCGAGCAGCAATGGCGGCGCCAGCGTTGCGACGACCTCCTGGCCCTGTTGCTGGCCGAGAGCGGCGACTCACCCCGCTTGGTCGATGAAGCACAGCAGTTGGGCCTCAAGCCACAACTGGCGCGCACGCCGTATCTGTTTGAATTGGGCGTGGGCCAGTCGGCGGATGCGTTAAGCGCCTGGCTCACCAGTCGTTACCCGGACAGCTGGTGCGTGAGCTCCGCGCAGTTTTCCCTGCTGTGGTGCAGGCCCGCGGCGGTGCAGGTGGACAATCCCCGGTTGCTGGAGAAACTTCAGGGCCTGGGCTGGAACATCCTGCGCGTGGCTGTCGGTGGGCAAGCCGATGGCCTGGCCGGGTTGCGCCGTTGTTACCGCCGCGTGGGTGACTTGCTGGCTTACGGTCGCGATATCCTCCCGCAGTCGCGGCTGCTGACCCTCAACCGATACCGCCTGCCCGTGATGCTGTGGCGCCATCGCAACGACGACGCCCTCGATGAATTGCTCAACCCGCTGCGCAAAGTGCTGGTCAAGGACACCAACGGCCAACTGCTCGCGACCCTGCGCAGTTGGTGTGAACACGACGGCCAAAGCCAGGCGTGCGCCGATGCGCTGGGTATTCACCGCAACAGCCTGCGTTACCGCATGGAGCGCATCGCCGAACTCAGCGGCGTCGACCCGCTGACCCTGGACGGCATGCTCGCGCTCTACCTCGGCGTACAGCTGTTGCCCCAGGCGTTGTCGGAATGAACAACAAACCTCACGCGTACTTGTGCATCGGACCGGCGTCATTCCCCGAGCCAACTGGCAGCATGGGCCTTATAAAAAACGGAGAACGCCCATGAAAATCATCATCGCCCCCGACTCGTTCAAGGACAGCCTGAGTGCCGAAGGCGTCGCCCAGGCCATTGCCGAAGGCCTGGCCCAGGTGTGGCCGGATGCCGAGCTGATCCAGTGCCCGATGGCGGATGGCGGTGAAGGCACGGTGGATGCGGTGCTTGCGGCCTGCAACGGCGAACTGCGTCGCCAAACCGTTCAAGGGCCATTGGGCGGCACGGTTGACGCGCGCTGGGGCTGGTTGGCCGACAGCCGCACCGCCATTATCGAAATGGCCGAAGCCAGCGGCCTGCAGCTGGTGCCGCCGGGCGATCGCGATGCGTGCTCCAGCACAACCTTTGGCACCGGCGAGTTGATTCGCGCCGCACTGGACCTGGGCGCCGAGCGCGTGATCCTGGCGATTGGCGGCAGCGCGACCAACGACGGTGGCGCCGGCGCCATGCAGGCCCTGGGCGTGCAACTGTTCGACAGCCAAGACCAGCCCTTGCCACCGGGCGGCCTGGCCTTGGCCCGTCTGGCGCGTATCAGCCTGGACACGCTCGACCCGCGTCTGGCGTGCGTGCGGGTTGAAATCGCGGCCGACGTGAACAACCCGCTCTGCGGGCCGCACGGCGCATCCGCCATTTTCGGCCCGCAAAAAGGTGCCAATCCCGAGCAAGTGCAACAGCTGGACGCAGCCCTCGGCCACTTCGCCGACCGCTGCGCCAAGGTGCTCCCCAAGGATGTACGCGACGAGCCCGGCAGCGGCGCCGCCGGTGGCTTGGGTTTTGCCGCCAAGGCTTTTCTGGGCGCGCAGTTCCGCGCCGGGGTGGAGGTGGTCGCCGAGCTGGTCGGCCTGGAGGCAGCCATCCGTGGCGCCGACCTGGTCATCACCGGCGAAGGCCGTTTTGACGCCCAAACCCTGCGCGGCAAAACGCCCTTCGGTGTGGCGCGAATCGCTCAACAACAGGCCGTACCCGTCATTGTGATTGCGGGCACATTAGGCGATGGCTACGAGCAGATGTACGCCCATGGTGTGGACGCCGCGTTTGCCTTGCCCGCTGGCCCGACAACACTTGAGCAGGCCTGCGCCGAGGCACCGCGTCTGCTGCGTGAGCGCGCGGCAGATATTGCGCGGGTATGGCGAGTGGCGACGTTGCGCCGCCAGTAGAGCCGCCTCTACACTGGTCGGCCAGCTGCTTTTCAAAGGATGAAGCACCATGCACACACCTGAAACGCCTATCGTGATCCAGCGCTTTACCGAGGCCCACCTGGAAGGCGTGGCTGCGCTCTACAACGAACCCGCCGTGTGCCGTCAGGTGCTGCAAATGCCTTTTCAGTCAGTGGAAATGTGGCGCAACCGCCTGGTGATGGACAACGAACGGCGCCTGCAACTCGTGGCGCTGCACGGCGGTGAGGTGATCGGCCAGTTGGGCCTGGAACAGTACCTGCGCGTGCGCCAGAGCCATGTCGGTTCGTTCGGCATGGGCGTTTTACCCGCCTGGCAGGGCAAGGGTGTCGGGTCACGCTTGCTGACGGCCGCGCTGGAGGTGGCCGACAACTGGATGAACCTGCACCGCGTCGAACTCACTGTGTACGCCGACAACGAAGCCGCGCAACAGCTGTACCGCAAATTCGGCTTCGAGATTGAAGGCCGGCTGCGCGATTACGCCGTGCGTGACGGCCAGTATGTCGACACCCTGAGCATGGCGCGCCTGCGCAAATCCGCCTAGTCCGCCAAGGCAAACGCCACCGCAGCGCGCGCATGCAGCTCGGTGGTGTCCAGCAACGGCAACGGGCTGTGTTCCGGCTTTATCAGCAAGCTGATCTCCGTACAACCCAGAATAATCGCCTGGGCGCCTTGCGCCGCGAGCGACTCAATCACGCGCTGATAGACCTGGCGCGACGCCGCGCTGATCACGCCCACACACAACTCCTCGTAGATAATCCGGTGCACAGCCTGGCGCTCGTCCGCGTCGGGTATCAGCACGGTCAAGCCCTGGGCCGCCAGACGCGATTTGAGAAAGTCCTGTTCCATGGTAAATGCCGTGCCGAGCAGGCCGACCGTCAGCGTTCCGGCTTCCACCGCCGCCAACGCGGCCGCATCAGCAATATGCAGAAACGGAATCGACACCGCCGCCTCGATACGCGGCGCCACCAAATGCATGGTGTTGGTACACAGCACCACGCACTCGGCGCCGCCGGCTTGCAGGCGGCGCGCGGCATCTTCGAGGATCAGCGCGGTGTCATCCCAACGCCCTTCGTGCTGGGCCTGTTCCACCGGGCCGAAGTCCACGCTGTACATCAACAGCTGCGCCGAGCGCAGCGGGCCGAGCTGATCGCGCACGCACTGGTTGATGATGCGGTAATACTCGGCGCTGGACTCCCAGCTCATGCCGCCGATTAGGCCGATGGTGCGCAAGCGTTGCTCCGGACAAGGAATGTAGTTTCACCTTACCCATCGGCCGTCGATTAGTCATACGCAGTTGCCCGCCAAATGAGCGGTGCAGTTGGCGGATCGGTGTTAATCCCACAGTGAACCGCTGCATCTGCCATGATCAAGGCTCGCAAACTGACTCACCCAAAGGATTCCTGCAATGGACGATGTACAGCAACTGGGCGAGATGCTTCGTCATTACGCCGACAGCGAAGCGCATAAAAAACAGCAGTTCGAGGTGCAATCAGCGCGCTGGGCGCAAAAGCTTGGCGAGTTGTTCGGGCAGATTGAACAGTGGCTGGAGCCGGTCAAGAGCGCAGGTTTGCTCGAAGTGCACCGCGAAGCCTACGTCGCTAGCAACGCCAGCGTCCCCTCGGAGACGTCGACGTTCAAAACCGAAAAACTCATCGTGCAGATCACCGGCAAGAGCGTCGAGTTCGTGCCGGAGGTGATGGGCGTGGGCGGCTTTATTTCCGTGTCGGTGATAGGCCTGACGGCTGCGCGCCATGGCAGCGTTTCACTGGTACTGCCGGCGGATAAAAACGACTGGCTGTGGAAAAAGACCAACGGCCTGAAAGACCCGGACACCTTCACCTTTAACGCCAACTTCCTGGCGTCGCAGCTGCAAAGCCTGATCCCCCGCGAGCGCGGCTGAGCGTCGCTTGAAATAACGGCGAGTTTCCGAGAGTTGGCTATACCTACAGTTCAGTGGTTTCGACGGTTATCGCCAAGGAGTTCAATGATGAAATCAGGCCTGATGATAAGCACGCTGTGGGTTGCTTCACTTGCAATGGCAGGCTGTGCCAGCAACGTGACCCAACCGGACGAATACTCCGGTTTCCTCTCGGATTACAGCCAGCTCAAGCAAGCCAAGTCACCTTCGGGCGCCGAGGTCATGCGCTGGGTCGATCCTGACCTCAAGCTTTCCAGCTATAACGCGGTGTTCGTCGAGCCGACGCAGTTCTACCCCAAACCCCAGGCGACGTCGAAAATACCGGCGAGCACGCTCAACGGCATCAACACCTATTACAACCAGGCGCTCAAGCGCGAGCTGGTCAAGTCATTACCGCTGGCCAACGCCCCGGGGCCGGGTGTGATCGTGGTGCGTGCGGCGATCACCGCCGTCGGCAGCAAGACCGAAAGCCTCAAGCCCTACGAATACGTGCCCGTGGCTCTGGTCGCGGCGGCGGTGAGTACCGGCGCCGGCATTCGTGATCAGGAGACGATGCTGGGTACCGAAGCGCAGTTTCTCGACGGCGCCACTGGCAAGGTGATCGCGCAAGTGGTGCGCAAAGGCACCGGCAAGCCGCTGTCCAACGAGTCCCAAGTGATGAAGGCCGATGACGTAAAGGGCGTGATGGATGGCTGGGCATCAGACCTGCACCAGTCGTATATCAAACTCAAAGGCAAATAAACGGTTATTAACCCTCAGCCTGAAGGGCCGGGGTGTGCGCCCGCTTCTGCAAGCGGGCGCGCGATATTACTTGAGCGGTGTCAACGGTGGCAGCTTCCATTGACCGTTGATGGCCTCAGGCTTGGGCAGGTAAATACGCAGCACGGCATAAAACGGACGGGGCGGAGCGGGCAACCAGTTGCTCTGTTCGGCTTTAGGTGGCTCGTGGTGCTGCAACGCCAGGGTCAAACCGCCGTCGGCGTCCAGCTTGAGGTCTGGCAGCATCCGCGAATTGATCAGGTAACGTTTCTTGAGGTTGGGTACCAGCTGCTTGGTTTTGGCGTCGTACATGGTCAGCGACCAGAACGCCTCGGCAGGCGGCAGTTGGCCCTTGTCGAAATGCACGGTGTAGCTGTGGCGGGCACCGTTGGCCGGCTTGCCTTCGCTGTCGACGTAGTAGCTCAGGTACAGCGCTTCATCGGTGGAATTGCCGAAAATCCCCAGGTCGGCACCGGCGTAGCGGTACAGGTAGTTGTTTTTCAGGCGATCACGGCTGCCGAACAGCTCACCACTGGACACTTGCTGGGTGTCGATCTTGTCTTTCTTGAACGCGGCAAACTCGGCGCGGGCGTCGGCGATGCCGTCTTCCAGGGCCTTGCGTTGTTCAGCCGTCAGCTCCTTGACCTTGAACGGCGCGCCAGGGGCGATGCCAATCTTGGCGAAGCGCGCCAGCACGTCTTTTTCGCTGTCCTGGGGCGCGGCAAACGCCAGCATGAAGTTCAGGTAGCGAAACAGTTGCGGGCCTTCGGTCATGGTAGCCATGGGCTTGGGCCATTCGATCTTTGGCACTTTGGCCGGCGCCGGTTGCTTCACGTAGCTGCTCAAGGGCTGCACTTTGTAGCCATTCTGGATTTGCTTGACCTTGGTCAGGTCCTTTTCGTCGAACAACTGCGTGCGGTAGAGGGCGTAGGCGATATTGCTTTCGCTGTAGACCACACGGTCGACGTCAACCGGCTGCTGACCTTTCCAGTCCGGGCCGGCGATCATGTAGTGGCCGCCATTATTGCCGGTGCTGCGGGTGCCGAGGTAGGCGAAGTTCTGCGTGTAGAGGTCGATCAACTGCACCGAGTAGTAACGGTTGTCTTCGATTTTGGGCAGGGTCAACACCAGCGGCTCTTTGCGCAGGTCCATCCAGACGAAGGAGTAGGGCGTGTCGGAGTTGGGGGTGACGAACGCGGTGTCCTTGGGCGTGAACACTTGGGCGGTGTTGCCAATGTGGTTGAATGGCGCCTTGAAGTTGGCACCGCCTTTGTCAACGGCCTGGGTGTAGAGCGTCTTGTACATCGCCACGACCGGGTAGCCGTACAGGTAGGCTTCCTTGGCGATGGCGCGGGCTTCGGCGGGGGTCGCCGTGAAGTCGGCCCAGGCGCCGGTACTCATGAGTATCGAGAGGCTCGCCAACAGCAGGCGCGTCGGTTTTCCAATCATGTTGTTGCGTCCTTCCAGGGGTCGTTTTAACGGGCGTGGGGATCAAAGCGCTGAGTTTCCAGCTTTATTGGCCGAACGTCACGTTAATCCCTGCAAACAACCTGAACTGAGGCACACCCGAACGACGTTACTGCCAATTTCTCACGACAATACACACCGACTTTGAAGCCATCCGTTAAATCGAGACTTGCGAGCAGCCTGCACCCGTCAACCGGTTCGCGCGGAAACCGTCGCGGTTTTCAGGCGGTAGGCAGCATGGATTTGACCTTGTCACGCAGTTGGTCAATGGAGAAGGGTTTGGCGATCATTTGCATGCCTTCCGGCATTTCGACGCTTTCGGCGTAGCCGCTGGCGAACAGAATCGGCAGGGCGGGGCGCAGCTCGCGCACTTTGGTTGCCAATTGTTTGCCGTCCATGTCCGGCAGGCCGACGTCGGTCATCATCAGGTCGATCACCTGGTCTTCTTTTTTAACCATTTCCAGGGCCGATTCGGCATCTGCCGCTTCAACCACTGTGAACTCCAGCTCTTCGAGTACATCGACGATCAGCATGCGCACGATGGCATCGTCTTCGACTACAAGGATGGTGGAGTTGGACGCGGACATAAGAAGGCTCTCGATATAAGGAAAGGACTGGCCTTTAACGGTTGAAAGGCCACTCTCTAATGAGTCGCGCCAATCACGGCAAGTTCCGTTGGTTGGCGCATTGTGAGGGCAAAGGCGGGAAATGTCCCGTGGAGGGTAGGGCGTTGGCTGTTGCCCGTCGCCGCTATGGATAATCAGCGGCTTACGGGCGTTGGCCGAGTTACAACTCGGTCATGAACAAGTCGGTGACGGCACCGGGTGCTGCCTTAACCGAATTGTTCAACTCCACTTCGTCAAACACCGAAATTTTGTATTCCGGCGCGGCGGGGTTGTTGCCGTAATGATTCAGCAGGCTTTTGGTTCGGCCCGACTTCAGGGCTTTCTCCAGGGAAGCACTCATTGCCGCCTCGGTGCTGAACGTCGCTTTACCGAAGTTGGGGTCAAAATAGAACCACTCTTTTTTACCGCCATTAATAACGACGCCAGCGGTAATACCGTGGCCCGGACCATTGATCAGCAGCGTTTTTGAAATTCTGGCACTTGCCAGTTCCGAGATGATGGTGGTGTAAGGAACCTGCCTTTCTTGCATACCGTGATGGAATCTCTTCCCGAGTATTTCCTGGTAGCTGTCTAACTGATCGTGGAACTTGGCAACGCTGGTTGCGCGACGTTGCTCGATAACGGCCTTGGCCGGGTCGATTTTACGCAGCTCGGCAATCTCTGCAGGGCTGAGCGTCGGGGTCAGGGAGGTATGCAGGTTAGACAAAAATGTTTGCTGTTTTCCATGTTTGGTCGCAGCAGCCATTACGTTGGACAGCGCCGCGCATTCACCTTCTGAAAGCAGCGCAACCTGGCTCAGATAAAAGCCTTGCGGACACGATTCTATTTTGACGCCCACACGCCCAAGGTCGGTTGTGAATGCTTGATAGTTTTCCAGGCTTATCCAAATTCTTCGGGTTTCGAGATATTTGATCAAACGACCCACTTCTTCGGGTGTACGCCCACGAACGACTGCCAATTCTGCCAGTTGATAATTGGTGAGTGTTTCCGAGAAGCCGGCGATCTCGTCGGGCTTCCCCTTGGCATATCCTCTTCGGAAGCCTTCGGGATCGACAATTTTCGCGGTTTGCCGTGTGGTGTTGAGTCGAGCGGGTAGAGCGTCAAGCTCATCGATACGACGTACAAGGGCACCCAGCTCCTGCGGTGTACGACGCTCTGCCACCGCCAGACGCTTCAAATCATCGGGTTTAAGCGCGCTGGAGTAGCCATAAATCTGCTCCGGCTTCCCGCTGTTGCTGCCGCGTATATAGGCGGCTTTATCGGTAGCTTTCGCTGTCTTTACCGCCTCGATGAAATCGCTGCGAAAGTTCGGGTTTACCGCCGGAGGTGCCAGCACGGAACCGATCATCTTGCCAAGCCAGGTATCAGTGAAGGTTCGGATCTCACCTTCAAGCGCAACGACCCTGGGGGTGAAGCCCTTGAGAGGAGGGCCATACGGGCGATTGCCAATGGGGTCGAAGCCATACCATTGTCCTTCACGAAACACCGCACCGGTTTCCAGGGTTTGCTCTGCCAGCGTGTAAGTGCCCGTCGCCGTGACACCATTACTTTTGCTGGCGGCCTTGAGCAGGTCATAACTGCCGGTCGCACCCTTTAGTTTGTTGACGATTTCGCTGCCTTTGCTCAGGAGATAACCAGCGCCTTTGCTCAGTAACTTGCCGCCTGCAGCGGCCACATCGCCCAAGCCGCTTACGGGGTTGAGTACGCCGATGGTGGCGGCGCCAATTACTTTGGCAGTCTTTAGTGCCTTGGCTCCGGTAGAGAGTGAACTGCTGCCTATCTTGACCAGTTTTCCTGCCGTTGCAGCGCCAGCGGTGAGGAACCCGAACACATCCAGCGAAAGATCGAATACCCCTTCGCCGTAGTTGCCTTTTTGAAAATTGACGATGGCTGACCGCAGCGGAATCAGGTTCAGCAGGAAATCACTCAGTGGCTTGGGCCCACCGTTCAGCTCGTCCAGTGTCGTCTGCCCTCGGGCCTGTTCTTTAATGTCCGGGTCATCGAGCTCCAGGTGCGCAATAAAAACGTCGGCAACGTCAGCGGATCGACTGCTGCTGAAGCTGTTTATAGGGGATTCGCTCGAAGGGGATTCACGTTCGAGATTGGGTGAACTGCCCGCAGGCTCGAACTTTACGGTCTGGTCTACCCACGCCGCCTGGCGAGCTTCCTGCTGTTTAGCCCGCTGAACGTTGACCGGTTTAATCGTGCCAGTGTTGAAATTGATTTCGTAGGCGTACGTCTTGCCCTCTCGCTCAATGTTGGCCAAAAGCTGCGGTTGTTTCGGACCGGGTGTTGAGCCCCAGAAGCCTGCGCCCAATTGGTAGGAGCTTTCCTGGAAGAAACTTATTTTTCCATGTTCAAAGTTTTTTCGATCCTCCAGTGGAAGCTGCGATATCAAGTGCCTGACTGTTGTGTTAACAGCGGCTTTTTTATCCTCGATCGCGCTTGCGAACTGCTGGTCGAATGCCTGGGTTACGCCAAATGTGCGGTTGCTGTTCAATTCTGCCAACGGAATGCGTGAGTCACTCGACGTAAACGGCCTCGAATTCGGCAAGTCCATCATGGCGATGTCCAGCAGCGAATGCAGCCCGCTCAGGCCGACTTGCTCAGGCTCCCCACCATACTGATCAGTACCCAGCAGTTTTTCTTCGAACAGCGCTCCCAGGTCGCCAAATCGCTCCTTGAGTTTTTCCAGGGCGATCTCTTTTCGGGTCGGTATGGCCTTGTCCATGGCCTGCGACGCGGACAGCCGATCGTTCAGTTGCTGATTGAAGGCGGTTCTGATGGTGTCGAGTTGCTCACCGGTGTAGGCGTCATCTGTGCTTTTTTGAACGACGCCATTGGCTACGGCCCAGTCCACCAACGCGTTTCTTTGCGCAGTTGCAACGGCGTCCGATTGACCTTCGGTGGTCGTTGAATAACTCATGACCTGGGCGAAGGTCATGTTGGCGACCGCACCTGGGCGCTGCGCTTCGACCGTCGCGGCAGCAATTGACAGGTTGACCCAGGCCTGGCTGCCGACTGTGATGCTTTCGGGCATGTCTTTGATCAGAAACTGCGGTGCAGTGCGGGCCAGGAGCAGGTAACTCACCAGTCTGGAAAGGGCAGGGCTGCAGCGCTTTTCGGTGATCAGGTAATTGCCGAGCTTTGCCGCGATCTGGTGGGGAGGCAGGCCCCAGTTATCGGGATGTGACAGATCAAAGTTGGCAATTTTGTTGCGTTCGGGTGCGGTCCAGGACTCCGGATCGGTCTTGTAGTGAAGCAGAGCAAGTACATAGTCATACGCGCTGGTGTCGGTGGATACACCGCCCATGTGGCGTTGCAGCGCTTGCCCCAGCGCCAGGGTCCGAGGATTTTCAAGGATTTTTTGCAGCGCCTGGGCGGGGTTTTGCAGGTCGCTTGCCGGGATCGAACGGCTATCGAGCAAGTAACCTTTCTGGCCCTTGGTCCCGCTCTCGTCGGAGGCCAGAAATGCCTGCATTTTCACCAGGTCCGCGTGCGATAACGGAACCGGCCAGGAAAGCCCACCGCCGAAATTTCCCAATGGATGCTGGTCGGCTTTTTGCTCCAGCGCATGGGCGAGGGTTTTGACCTCCTCGTCGGTGCTCGGCAATTTATAACCGAGGTCGGCGATAACGGTCGCTATATTCGGGAAGGTGACTCCCGACAAGGCATACGTCGAATCCGGGTGTGCGTACACGCGGGTTTTGGTCAGCCAGGTTGAGAAGTTGCTATCAACCCAACCCACAATGCCCTGTAGCCGCAAAGCCACATCCTTAATGGTGTGCTTATCGGCCAGCAGTTTTTGCAAAGGGGTAACGGTTGGCGCCTGAACCGTTGACGCAGGGCTCTGGGAGAGGGCGGTTGCAGCCGGATGGGTGGCGCCTTGCGTGATCGCAGGGTCCGCAGCGCTTGCGTGCTGGGGGGTGTTTATTGTGTGCCGTGCAACGGTGGTCATGCTCATTGGGCTTACCTGAATGGGTCAAAAATGACGCCCTCCAAAAGATCTTCCGTGTTCATGAGGCGCGTTTTTGAGTGAACGAACGCGTCACCGTCGTTCCCTGGCCGTGTAGGGCAATTGTTTTGAACTGTGTAAATGAGCTGACGAAACCGGCCCGAATCCGCGCGAGATCCACGCGTGCTCTGTAGGTTTTTGCAGAAATTCGACGCTGAAACATAGCCCTGGCCCCTTGTCTTCGGGCAAACTCCCCCTTTTTCCGCACCTGGCCAAGGCATGCCCATGACTCCCGCGTCGTCTGTCGATGAAAAGAGCTTCCGTAAACTCCTGACCCGAAACGTGGCCCTGCCATTAAGCGTCGGCGTGCTTAGCGCGGTGTTCTTTGTCGTATTGATCACCTACCTGTTGTCAGTGATTCAGTGGGTGGAGCACACCGACCGCGTCATCAATAACCTCAATGAGTCATCCAAGCTGACGGTGGACCTGGAAACCGGCATGCGCGGCTTCCTGATCACCGGCGACGAGCATTTCCTCGACCCCTATGAAGTGGCCAAGCCGCGGATCATTGCCGACTTGCGCAATTTGCAGGAGCTGGTGGCAGATAACCCCCAGCAAGTGGACCGCCTCAAGCGCCTGGAAGCCCTGCAGACCGAATGGAACAAGTACGCCCAGTCGATGATTGACATGCAGCGTGAATCCGGCGATTACCGCAGCGCGGTCAAGGCCGGGCGCGGCAAGCGCCTGACGGATGAAATTCGCAAGGAATACGATGACGCGGTGGCGATGGAGCAGCAGTTCCGGATTACCCGGAATGAGGAAGTCACCAAGACCACGGTATTCAGCGTCACCCTGTACCTGGCGTTCGTGCTCGGTTTGAGCGGCTTCCTCGCTTACTCGGGTCGTAGAAATCTTGTTTCACTGGCAGACAGTTACAGCGCAAACCTCGCGTCGCAACGCAAGATAGCCATGCGCCTGGAACAGCAAGCCTGGCTGCGTAACGGCCAGACAGAACTGGCCGAACAAGTGCTGGGGCAACTGACCTTGAAGTTGCTGGGTCGCAATATTTTGCAGTTCTTCGCCCAATACATGGGGTCGGCAGTGGCGGCGCTGTACGTGCGTGAAGAGCACGGCGGTTTGAAGCGCATTGCAACCTATGGCTTCTCACGGGAACAGGAGCAAAAGGAACAGTCGATCTACAGCGACGAAGGCATCGTTGGGCAGGCCGCCCAGCTCGATCGCCTGATTCGCCTGGACGATGTGCCGGTGGATTACTTCAAGGTCAGCTCTGGCCTGGGCGATGGTTCGACGCGCAGTGTGTTGGTCATGCCCACCAGCGACGACGGGCGCGTGAATGGCGTGATCGAGCTGGGCTTTTTGCGCCCTCTGCAAGAGCGTGACGTGGAGCTGCTGGAGCTGATCGCCGGCAATATCGGCACCTCCATCGAAGCCGCGCGTTATCGCCAGCGCTTGCAAGAAGTACTGGCCGAGACCCAGCAGCTCAACGAAGAGCTGCAAGTGCAGCAGGAAGAACTCAAGACCGCCAACGAAGAGCTCGAAGAACAGTCGCGCATCCTTAAGGAATCCCAGGCCCATCTGGAAACCCAACAGGCAGAACTTGAGCAAACCAACGAGCAGCTCGCCGAACAGACCGAGACCCTGGCCGCGCAACGCGACGCCATGGACCGCAAGAACGTCGAGCTGAACAGGGTTCAACTTGAGCTGGAAGATCGCGCTGACGAGCTGCAGCGCTCCAGCAAGTACAAATCCGAATTCCTCGCCAACATGTCCCATGAGTTGCGCACGCCGCTCAACAGCTCGCTGATCCTGGCCAAGTTACTCGCCGAAAACCCCCAGGAAAACCTCAGCGCCGAGCAGGTCAAGTTTGCCGAGTCGATCTATTCGGCGGGCAATGACTTGCTCAACCTGATCAACGATATTCTGGACATTTCCAAGGTCGAAGCCGGCAAGCTGGAGATGCGCCCGGAAAACTCCAGCGTCGCGCGCCTGGTCGACGGCCTGCGTGGCATGTTCGAGCCACTGGCGGCCGATCGCAAGCTGGGCTTTCAGGTCCAGGTGCAGAGCGATGCGCCGATCATGCTGTTTACCGACCGCCAGCGCCTGGAACAGATTCTCAAGAACCTGCTGTCCAACGCGATCAAGTTCACCGAACAGGGCGAAGTGAGCCTGTCGGTGGCGTGCGCCTCGGGGGAGGGCATTGCCTTCACCGTGCGCGACTCCGGCATCGGCATTGCGCCGGACCAGCAGGAAAGCATCTTCGAAGCCTTCCGCCAGGCCGATGGCACCACCAACCGCCGCTACGGCGGCACCGGCTTGGGCCTGTCGATTTCCCGCGACCTGGCCGCCTTGCTCGGCGGTTACATCAGCGTGACCAGCGAGCCGGGCAAGGGCAGCGTATTTACCCTGGTGATCCCGGAGCACTACGTGGAGCGCGTGGAAGACGCGGCGCCCATCGAGCAACCGCGTCAGGTGGTTGTCGCACCGGCACCCAAGCCGATCGTGGTGTCGCCGCTGCCGGTGGCCGACGCCAAACACATCCCTCGTTTTGCCGACGACCGTGACAAGGCGCCGTTCACCAACCGTTGCATTCTGGTGGTGGAGGACGAGCCGAACTTCGCGCGAATCCTGTTCGACCTGGCCCATGAGTTGGGCTACCACTGCCTGGTGGCCCATGGCGCCGACGAGGGCTACAGCCTGGCCGAAGAATACATTCCCGACGCGATCCTGCTGGACATGCGCCTGCCCGACCATTCCGGCCTGACCGTGCTGCAACGCCTCAAGGAACACGCCAACACCCGCCACATTCCCGTGCATGTGATTTCCGTGGAAGACCGCGTAGAAGCCGCCATGCACATGGGCGCCATCGGTTATGCGGTAAAACCCACCACCCGCGAAGAGCTCAAGGACGTGTTTGCGCGCCTGGAAGCCAAGCTGACCCAAAAGGTCAAGCGCGTGCTGCTGGTGGAAGACGATGACCTGCAACGCGACAGCATTGCCCGCCTGATCGGCGACGATGACATCGAGATCACCGACGTCGGCTACGCCCAGGCGGCGCTCGACCTGCTGCGCACTAACGTTTATGACTGCATGATCATCGACCTCAAGCTGCCGGACATGCTCGGTAACGAGCTGCTCAAGCGCATGGCCACCGAGGATATCTGCTCGTTCCCGCCGGTGATCGTCTACACCGGGCGCAACCTGACCCGCGACGAAGAGGCCGAGCTGCGCAAGTATTCGCGCTCGATCATCATCAAGGGTGCGCGCTCGCCGGAGCGCCTGCTGGACGAGGTCACACTCTTTCTGCACAAAGTCGAATCCCAGCTGTCCCATGACCGCCAGAAGATGCTCAAGACTGCACGCAGCCGCGACAAGGTCTTCGAGGGGCGCAAAATCCTGCTGGTGGACGACGATGTGCGCAACATCTTCGCCCTGACCAGCGCCCTGGAACACAAAGGCGCGGTGGTGGTGATCGGGCGTAATGGCCGTGAAGCCATCGACAAACTCAATGAAGTCGACGATATCGATCTGGTGCTGATGGACGTGATGATGCCGGAAATGGACGGTTACGAGGCCACCACCTTGATCCGCCAGGACCCGCGCTGGAAAAAGCTGCCGATTATCGCGGTCACGGCCAAAGCCATGAAGGACGACCAGGAACGCTGCCTCGCGGCGGGCTCCAACGATTACCTGGCCAAGCCGATCGACCTGGATCGCTTGTTCTCGCTGATTCGCGTATGGCTGCCAAAGATGGAACGCATTTAAGTGGAGCAAAGTTTTTTGGACAAAAGTAGCGACATCGAGCTGCGCCTGTTGATCGAGGCGATTTACCTCAAATACAGCTACGACTTTCGCGACTACTCCGGTGCGTCGGTCAAGCGGCGCGTGGCTCACGCGCTGCGTCAGTTCGACTGCGCGACCATTTCGGCGCTGCAGGATCGGGTGCTGCACGACCCGGCCGCATTTATGCAGTTGCTGCAATTCCTGACGATTCCGGTGAGCGAGATGTTTCGCGACCCCTCGCACTTTCTGGCGATCCGCCGGGAAGTGGTGCCGCTGCTCAAAACCTACCCGTCGATCAAGATCTGGATCGCCGGTTGCAGCACGGGGGAGGAGGTGTACTCCATGGCCATCCTGCTGCGCGAAGAGGGTTTGCTGGACCGCACGATCATCTACGCGACGGACATCAACCCGACCTCACTGGATAAAGCCAAGCAGGGCATCTTTTCCCTGGAAAATGTGCGCGCCTACACGGCCAATTATCAGCAGGCGGGCGGGCAACGTTCATTTGCCGACTACTACACCGCAGCTTACGATTACGCGATCTTCGACAAGACGCTGCGTGAAAACGTGACGTTCGCCGATCACAGCCTGGCGACGGATAGTGTATTCTCAGAAACTCAATTAATTTCATGCCGTAACGTACTGATTTACTTCAATAAAAAATTGCAGGATCGTGCGTTTGGGTTGTTTCATGAGTCGCTGTGTCACCGCGGCTTCCTGGTGCTGGGCAGCAGAGAAACCCTGGACTTTTCCGCCTACAGCAAACAATTCGAACCCTTGGTCAAACAGGAACGGATCTACCGCAAATCATGAACGACGCGCCCGCCACCCCCATTCTGGGGATTGAAGCCATCGTTGTCGGCGCATCTGCCGGCGGCGTAGAAGCGTTGCTGACTATTTTTGGTGACCTGCCTGCGGATTTCGCCTTGCCGGTCATTGCGGTACTGCACCTGCCGGATGAGCGTCGCAGCCAGCTGGCTGAAGTGTTTGCGCGGCGCCTGCGCGTTCCGGTGAAGGAAGCGCGGGATAAGGAAGTGATCGAAGCGGGCACGCTGTACTTCGCCGGGCCGGGTTATCACCTGTCGGTGGAACAGGATCGCAGCTTGTCCCTGAGCCAGGAAGACCGTGTGCACCATTCGCGTCCCGCCATCGATTACCTGTTTGCCTCCGCCGCCGACGCCTATGGCCGGGGCTTGCTCGCGATCCTGTTGACCGGCGCCAATCAGGACGGGGCGAACGGGTTGGCCCATGTCAAACAATCGGGCGGCATCACCGTGGTTCAGGACCCCAAGGAAGCACGCATCGCTGTGATGCCCCTGGCGGCCCTGGCCCTGCACACACCTGATCATATTCTCACTCTGAGCCACATTGGTTCATTGCTGGCTTCCCTGGAAAATTCCCCATGCTAAGTACTGTCCAGGCCAAACTGCTGATCGTCGACGATCTGCCGGAAAACCTGCTGGCCCTTGAAGCGCTGATCAAGCGCGAAGATCGACAGGTCTACAAGGCCTTGAGCGCCGACGAGGCGCTGTCGCTGTTGCTGGAACATGAGTTCGCCATGGCGATTCTCGACGTGCAGATGCCCGGCATGAACGGTTTCGAGCTGGCTGAGCTGATGCGCGGCACCGAAAAAACCAAAAACATCCCGATTGTGTTTGTCAGCGCCGCCGGCCGCGAACTCAACTACGCGTTCAAGGGCTACGAAAGCGGCGCCGTGGACTTCCTGCACAAGCCGCTGGATATCCATGCGGTGAAGAGCAAGGTCAATGTATTCGTCGACCTGTACCGCCAGAGCAAGGCGATGAAGCTGCAACTCGAAGCCCTGGAGCGCAGCCGCCGCGAGCAGGAACTGCTGCTGACGCGCCTGCAGTCCACTCAGGCGGAGCTTGAGCAGGCGGTGCGCATGCGTGATGACTTTATGTCGATCGTCGCCCACGAGGTGCGTACGCCCCTTAACGGCCTGATCCTGGAGACCCAGCTGCGCAAAATGCACCTGGCCCGCGACAACGCCGCTGCGTTTACGCTGGACAAGATGCACGCGATGGTCGACCGCGATGAACGCCAGATTCAAAGCCTGATCCGCCTGATCGAAGACATGCTCGACGTGTCACGCATTCGCACCGGCAAGCTGTCGATTCGCCCTGCGCGCTGTGACCTGACGCAGTTGGTGCGCAACCTGGTAGAGAACTTCGCCCCGCAAGTAGCGGCGGCCAATTGCTCCATGCAGTTAATCGCCGAAGAGGCCGTAGTGGGCCATTGGGACGAATTCCGCATTGAGCAAGTGATCACCAACCTGCTGACCAACGCCCTTCGCTACGGCGCCAAGAGCCCGGTGAGCGTGCGCGTCTACACCGAGCATGGCGAGGCGCGGGTTGAAGTGCGTGACCGTGGCATCGGTATCAGCGCAGAAAACCAGAAGCGTATTTTTCAGCAGTTCGAACGCGTGTCCGCCAGCCATGTGTCGGCAGGCCTGGGGCTTGGGTTGTTCATCTCCGAACAGATCGTGGCGGCCCATGGCGGCACCATCGAAGTCGAGAGCCAGATAGGCGAGGGCGCCTTGTTCCGGGTGTGCCTGCCGCTTGAGGCACGGGCATGAAATCAATCGTCAGCCCGACGCAACCTCTGCGTGACCCCATGGTCGTAACTGCAGCAATTGACCGGACAAAGGCTTCCCATGAGTGAAGATGCGCAAGACGTTGTACTGATCGTCGAGGACGACGAATCGATTATGTTTGTGTTGGGTGAATACCTGGCCGGGCTGGGCTATCGGGTCTTGAAGGCGATCGATGGGGAGCAGGCGTTCGAAATTCTCGCGACCAAGCCGCACCTGGACCTGATGGTCACCGACTACCGCCTGCCGGGCGGGATTTCCGGGGTGCAGATCGCTGAGCCGGCGATGAAGCTGCGACCGGAATTGAAAGTCATCTTTATCAGCGGTTACCCGCAGGAAATTCTCGACTGCAACAGCCCGATCACGCGCAACGCGCCGATCCTGGCCAAGCCGTTTGACCTGGACACGCTGCAAGAGCATATCCAGCGCCTGTTGGCCTGAAGCGCCGAAGGGCTGCGAGGCAGCCCTAATCCCTGATCATTTCCCGAACTTTTTCCGTCAACAGGTCGAACGTGAATGGCTTGGTGATCAGTTGCATGCCAGGGTCGAGGAAACCACCGCGAACCGCCGCGTGCTCGGCGTAGCCGGTGATGAACAGCACCTTGAGGCCAGGGCGTATCTGCCGACCGATCTCCGCCAGTTGCCGACCGTTCATGCCCGGCAGGCCCACGTCGCTGATCATCAGGTCAATGCGCTGATCGGACTCGATGATCGGCACGGCCGCATTGGCGTCGCCTGCTTCAACGTACGCGTAACCCAATTCCTTCAACACCGCGCTGACCAACACCCTGACCGCCGGATCGTCCTCGACGATCAGGATGGTTTCGCCCGCATTGGCAAAGGGCAGCATCGCAGGGTTGGCGGACTCTTCTATGAGCACGTCGCCCACAAAACGCGGCAAAAACAGGCTGACCGTTGTGCCTTCGTCGACTTTGCTGTGAATCGTCACATGCCCACGGGATTGCCGGGCGAAGCCGTAGATCATCGACAAGCCAAGGCCCGTGCCCTGACCAATCGGCTTGGTGGTGAAAAACGGATCGAACACGCGATCAATCACGTTCGCAGGAATCCCGCAGCCGTTGTCGCTGATGCTCAGCTCTACATAATCGCCGGGAGGCAGCGTGCCGTAGGCCGCTGTGAACACGCTGTCCAGATGCCGATTGGAGGTTTCTACCACCAACTTGCCACCGCTGGGCATCGCGTCACGGGCATTGAGCACTAGGTTGAGCAGGGCACTTTCGAGCTGATTGGGGTCGGCTTCGGCGGTCCAGAGCTGCTCTGAAAGGCGCATTTCCAGGACGATGCTTTCATTGATGCTGCGCTGCAGCAATTCATTCATCGAGCTGACTAACCGGTTGATCTCCACAGGCTTTGAGTCCAACGACTGACGGCGGGAAAACGCCAGCAAGCGATGGGTCAGGCCAGCAGCGCGGTTTGCCGAGGTGACGCCCAAGTCGATCAAGCCGTCGAGATCGTCCAGGCGACCACGCGCCACGCGCCTGCGCAGCAACTCCAGGCTACCGATGATGCCGGTGAGCATATTGTTGAAGTCGTGGGCGATGCCGCCGGTGAGTTGGCCAACCGCTTCCATTTTTTGCGACTGGCGCAACGCCTCTTCATTGGCACGCAGTTGCGCTGTGCGTTCTTCTACCTGTTGCTCCAGCGTCTCAAGCGTGCGCTGCAGGCGCAGTTCGCTCTCACTCAAGTCAATCAGACGGTCGCGCGCCTCATACTGGCGTCGGCGACCGCGCACGGCGGTACTCACAAGACTGATCAAGGTGCTCGGGTGGAAAGGCCGTTCCAGGAAGGTGACATTGCCCAGCAAGCCGCTGAGCCTGGATGAGCCGGTTTGCTCTTTGCCACCGTGGTGGGTCATCAACACGATGGGCATGTCGGACCAGGCCGGTTGCTCACGCAGCCACTCCAGCAGCGGGTCAAGCTCGACACCGCGCAGCGCTTCAACTGCAATGATCAGCATACCGGCGCCTTGTTCCAGCGCCTCACACAGCAGTGGCAGGTTACCCGTAACGATCCCGCCGTAACCTGCCTCTTTGAGCATCATTAATGCGAGGGCACCATCTCGGCCCATGGGGGCAAGAATAATGGCTCGCTCGGACGTAGGGAACAGCACATTCACTCCCCGTGTTCCTTAAGCAGTGGGGCACCGGCACCCATGTAAGTCGGAACGCCGCGCAACACGCCCTGGAACCCTTCCAGCGGCTCGCCGATGACCATACCGCCGGTGCCGATGACGTATTCACGAATGGTTGACTCGTGGGTGCCCGTGCGTTTTTTAATCACGGAAATAGCACGACGTACCTTGCCGAGCGCTTCGAAGTAGCGCAACAGCACCACGGTATCCGCCAGGTAGGTCAGGTCGACGGGTGCTGCCATGTCGCCGACCAACCCGTGCTGGGCAACGGTCATAAACGTCGCAGCGCCACGCCGGTTCAAATACAGCAGCAATTCGTGCATGTGCAGGATCAGCGAGTTTTCTTCCGGCATGGCCGCCTGGAAGCCGTTGACGCTGTCGATCACCACGGTTTTGATGCCCTGTTCGTCCACTGCGCGGCGCACCCGATGAGAGAACTCGCCAGGGGACAATTCAGCGGCGTCGACTTGCTCGATATACAGGTTTCCGGTCGCCTGCATCGCATTGAGATCAATGTTCAACTGGCGCATGCGCTCAAACAGCAGGCCCAGCTCTTCATCGAAGATAAACAGTGCGGCTTTCTCGCCACGCGCAACGGCTGCAGCGGCAAAGAGGATCGAAATCAGCGATTTACCGGTGCCCGCAGGGCCGAGAATCAACGTACTGGAGCCGGTTTCGATACCGCCGCCCAGCAACGCGTCCAGCTCATGGATACCGCTGGGCAGCGTTTCACGCACATAACCGGCGCGATGCTCTGCTGCGACCAGGCGTGGGAAGACGTGGATACCATCGGTTGCAATGGTGAAATCGTGAAAACCGCCACGGTATTTTTGCCCGCGGTATTTGACCACGCGTACGCGACGTCGCTCGGCACCGTAGACCGGCGTCAACTCTTCGAGGCGGATGACCCCGTGAGCGACACTGTGGACGGTTTTGTCGAGGGCTTCGGTCGTCAGGTCGTCGAGCAGAAGCACAGTGGCGTCGTAGCGCACGAAGTAATGCTTGATCGCCAGGATTTGCCGGCGGTAGCGCAGCGAACTTTGGGCCAGCAGGCGAATTTCGGAGAGGCTGTCGAGCACCACACGAGTGGGCTTGACGCGCTCCACGACTTCAAAGATCTGCCGCGTCGCTTCGCCCAGCTCAAGGTCGGACGAATACAGCAGGCTTTGCTGGTGTTCAGCGTTGAGGATGCTCTCAGGCGGCGTCAGCTCAAAGATGTGAATGTTGTCATCCAGGTCCCAACCGTGGGATTTGGCACCCTGGCGCAGTTCGCGCTCGGTTTCCGACAGGGTGATGTAGAGAGAACGCTCGCCGCGCTTGGCGCCGTCCTGAAGAAAGTGCAGGGCGACGGTGGTTTTGCCGGTACCGGGCTCACCTTCAAGCAGGAACAAATGGCTGCGAGACAGTCCGCCAGCAAGAATGTCATCAAGACCGACAATGCCAGTGGCCGCTTTTTCGCTTAATAACGCATTGGATGTAGACAAGAAGTGCCCTCAGGTCACATACGTGTAGAGTTGCGCGCCCGTTCGAGCCCGCCATATTCTCTTGACCGTGGCGTGATGCGGCGGTTCAACGGATTTGGAATTTGTACCTGCAACGGCGGGCGCGAGCTTCACGCCACGTCCGTGGGGCCTAAAGCCCTTGTTGCAGCGCCGGATCATCCGGGTTCTGCTGCTCAAGTTGCGCCAGCAACACTTGAACGTTCTGCAATTGCCCACTTTCTTTCCAGTAATTGACCAACAACACACGCGCCTTGCGGTTGGCCGGATTGCGCTGGACGATTTCCTCCAGCTGGCGCTGGGCGGCTTCCAGTTCTTGCTGGGCGTGCAGAGTGGTCGCCAGGTCGTAGCGGTAATCCTGATTGTCCGGTTCCAGCTCCACCGCCTTTGACAGGCCGAGCAGCGCATAAGGGCGCTCGCCATGGTGCAGCAGCCACATGCCCAAGGCATGTTGCAGATACGCCGACTCCGGATGCGCCGCCAGTTGCCGCGCCAATAACTGACGGGATTCTTCGGTCTTGCCTTGCTTGTCCAGCAACTCGATTTGCGCAACCACGGCCTGCAGGTTGTCCGGCTGCAAGCGTATCGCCTGTTCCAGGGCGTTTTGCGCGTCCGGCAACAAGGCGCTGTGGATGTAGAGGCGTGCCAGTTGAATCCAGTTTTCAGCAGACTCGGGCTCGGCCTTGATCTCCTTTACGAACTCGTCGAGCACTTGCTGCAAGGGGCCAAAATACAAGCCCAGGGTATCCGGCGACAGGCCCAGCAACGCGTTGGCCGCGGCAAAACGCACCTCCTGCTCGGGGTCGTCCAGCGCTGGCCCGAGCAGCAACGTACGCTGGCCAGTAGGCACCAGCCCGACAATGCTGTGAATCGCGGCTTCGCGCACCAGTGGCGACGGGTCGGCCAGGTCTTTATCGGCGAGCTTCAGTGCCTGAGGGCTTGGGTAGTTGGGGAGTTCAACATGCAGCGCGGCGCGGCGCTGAGGGGACAGGTCTGGCCGGCCCAATTGCTGATACAGCACGCGCGCAGCCCCCGGCTCACCGTTATGCGCTTGCCTCAGCGCTTTGGCGTAGCCATGGGCAATGGCGGGCGGCACAACCACCGGAGTGGTGCGGGCAAAAAACCAGGTGACCGACACAATCAACAGCAGGGCGCACAGGCCGACGATGGCGTTACGGCGTGACTTTGACATGCAGGCGTCCAAAAACTTATCGCAAAGCGATCAGCTTCGGTCAGACCATCGCGAGTGTCAAACCCGCATCACTTCAGCACCTAATCCACCGGCTTCAGGGAGGGCGGCAGGTCAGTTTCGCCGAAGCCAAACGGGTCTTTGAGGTCATTTGCGAATCAGCGAACGCACCTCACTGATCATCTCGAGCCCTTGAGGGGAAACAGGATGCCGAGGAGGTAGCGCGATCAATGATTGGCCAAACCAGTCAGCGAGGTTGAAGGCTTTGACCATTGTCGCTGCGCCGCTCTAGAGCGACTATTTGCGGGGTTTACGTCCTGAAAATAAAAATACAGAAGGATTTGTAGCGATGCGTGAGTATTTGGCTGCCACCACCGAGTTTGATTACCAGCACACCGTTGACGCCGCATTGGCCGGAAACCTGCAGGCGCTGAATGCCTGTGTGGAATGCTGTGACCGCCACGCGCTGCCTGGGCGCATCGCGTTGTTCTGGGAAGGCAAGGACGGGCGCAGCGCCACGTCGACCTTTACCGAATTGCAGGACCAGGCCTCACGCTTCGCCAATTTCCTGCTGGCCCAGGGCGTCAAGCGCGGAGACAAGGTCGCTGGCCTGTTGCCCCGTACCGCTGAGTTACTGGTGGTGGTATTCGCCACTTGGCGCATCGGTGCGGTCTATCAGCCTTTATTCACCGCGTTCGGCCCCAAGGCTATCGAACATCGCCTGAACAGTTCCGGCGCCGCGCTGGTGGTCACCGATGCGGTGAACCGGCCCAAGCTGGCAGAGGTGGAAGGCTGCCCGACGATTGTGACGGTGGCTGGCGCCAGGGGCGAAGGCATTGTGCGCGGTGACTTCAGTTTCTGGGCCGAACTGCCCAACTATTCCAACGTCTGCGAGCCGGTGTTGCTGGGCGCGGAAGATCCGTTTTTGCTGATGTTCACCTCTGGCACCACTGGCCCGTCGAAAGCGCTGTCGGTGCCGCTCAAGGCCATCGTTGCATTTCAGAGTTACACCCGTGACGCCGTGGACCTGCGCCCCGAGGACGCCTTCTGGAACGTCGCCGACCCGGGTTGGGCCTACGGCATCTATTTTGGCGTGACCGGGCCGTTGTCCATGGGCCATCCGATTACCTTCTACGATGGCCCGTTTACCCTCGAAAGCACCTGCCGGGTCATCAACAAGTACGGGATCACCAACCTCACTGGCTCACCGACCGCCTACCGCTTGCTGATTGCCGGCGGCGAACAGTTCGCGGGCTCGATCAAGGGCAAGTTGCGCATTGTGAGCAGCGCCGGCGAGCCGTTGAACCCGGAAGTGATTCGCTGGTTCGCGGATAACCTGGGCGTGACCATTCACGATCACTACGGCCAGACCGAACTGGGCATGGTGCTGTGTAATCACCATGGCCTGGACCACCCGGTGCACGTCGGCTCGGCCGGTTTTGCCTCGCCGGGCCATCGCATTGTGGTACTGGACGACAACCATCAGGAATTACCCGCCGGCCAGCCCGGCATTCTGGCGATCGACCGCGAGCAATCGCCGATGTGCTGGTTCGCCGGCTACGACGGCGTGAAAACCAAAGCTTTTGTGGGCAAGTACTACCTCAGTGGCGACACCGTGGAGCTGAACCCCAACGGCAGCATCAGCTTTGTCGGGCGCAGTGATGATGTGATCACCACCTCCGGCTACCGCGTGGGCCCGTTCGACGTGGAAAGCGCCCTGGTCGAACACCCGGCCGTGGTTGAGGCTGCGGTGGTTGGCAAACCCTGCCCGGAGCGCACCGAACTGGTGAAAGCCTTTGTAGTGATCAATGCGCAATACCGCGCGACCCCCGAGTTGGCCGAAGAACTGCGCCTGCATGTGCGCAAGCGCCTGGCCGCGCATGCCTACCCGCGAGAAATCGAATTTGTCAGCGACTTGCCCAAGACCCCGAGCGGCAAGCTGCAACGCTTTATTTTGCGTAATCAGGAAATCGCCAAGGCCCAGGCTGCGTTGGCGTAACCCACTTTTAAGGAAACAATGATGCAGATTGAAAACAAGGTATTCCTGGTCAGCGGCGGCGCTTCGGGCCTCGGCGCGGCCACCGCTGAAATGCTCGTGGCTGCCGGTGCCAAGGTCATGCTGGTGGACCTGAACGCCGACGCCGTCGCGGCCAAAGCACAACAGCTCGGCGACAATGCGCGCAGCGCCGTGGCAGATATCAGCCAGGAGGCCGCCGCTGAAGCCGCGGTGCAGGCCACCGTCGCCGCCTTTGGCGGTTTGCACGGGCTGGTCAACTGCGCCGGCGTGGTGCGTGGCGAGAAAATCCTCGGCAAGAATGGCCCCCATGGCTTGGCCAGCTTTGCCCAGGTGATCAACGTCAACCTGATCGGCAGCTTCAACCTGCTGCGCCTGGCCGCTGCGGCCATTGCCGACACTGAGGCGAATGCCGACGGCGAGCGCGGCGTGATCATCAACACCGCCTCGGTGGCGGCTTTCGACGGGCAAATCGGCCAGGCAGCGTATGCCGCCTCCAAAGGCGCGATTGCCAGCCTGACCTTGCCCGCCGCCCGCGAACTGGCGCGCTTCGGCATTCGGGTCATGACCATCGCTCCCGGCATTTTCGAGACGCCGATGATGGCCGGCATGACCCCGGAGGTGCGCGACTCCCTGGCCGCCGGCGTGCCATTCCCGCCGCGCCTGGGCAAACCTGCCGAATACGCCGCCCTGGTGCGCCACATCATCGAAAACAGCATGCTCAATGGCGAGGTGATCCGTCTCGACGGCGCCTTGCGCATGGCGGCCAAGTAAGGAGCATTTCCCATGAACGATCCCATCGTTATCGTCAGCGCCGTACGCACGCCCATGGGCGGTTTTCAGGGCGACCTCAAAGGGCTGACCGCGCCGCAATTGGGCGCGGCTGCGATTCGCGCCGCCGTCGAGCGGGCCGGTATCGCCACCGATGCCGTGGATGAAGTGTTGTTTGGCTGCGTGCTGCCCGCCGGTTTGGGCCAGGCGCCTGCGCGTCAGGCGGCGTTGGGCGCCGGGCTGGACAAAGGCACCCGCTGCACCACCCTCAACAAAATGTGCGGCTCGGGCATGGAAGCCGCCATCCTGGCCCATGATTCGCTGCTGGCCGGCAGTGTCGATGTGGTCATCGCCGGTGGCATGGAAAGCATGTCCAACGCGCCGTACCTGCTCGACCGTGCGCGCAGCGGTTACCGCATGGGCCACGGCAAGGTGTTGGACCATATGTTCCTCGATGGCCTCGAAGACGCCTATGACAAGGGCCGCCTGATGGGCACCTTTGCCGAAGACTGCGCCCAATACAACGGTTTCAGCCGTGAAGCTCAGGATGCGTTCGCCATTGCTTCGCTGGCCCGTGCGCAGGACGCAATCACCCATGGCAACTTCGCTGCGGAAATCGTGCCGGTGCAGGTCACCGCTGGCAAGGAGCAGAAAACCATCCTGCATGACGAACAACCGCCCAAGGCCAAACTCGACAAGATCACCAGCCTGAAACCGGCGTTCCGCGAAGGCGGCACGGTGACGGCGGCCAACTCCAGTTCGATTTCCGACGGTGCGGCGGCGCTGCTGCTGATGCGTCAGTCCGAAGCACAAAAGCGCGGTTTGAAACCGCTGGCGGTGATCCATGGCCACGCAGCGTTTGCGGATGAGCCGGGGCTGTTTCCGGTGGCGCCGGTGGGTGCGATTCGCAAGCTGATGAGCAAAACCGGCTGGAACCTGGGCGAAGTTGACCTGTTCGAGATCAACGAAGCCTTCGCCGTGGTCAGCCTGGTCACCATGAGCAAGCTGGAAATCGCCCACGAGAAGGTCAACGTGCACGGTGGCGCCTGCGCGCTGGGGCATCCGATCGGGGCCTCCGGCGCCCGCATCCTGGTGACCTTGCTCTCGGCCCTGCGCCAGAGGGGCCTCAAGCGTGGGGTCGCGGCCATCTGCATCGGCGGCGGTGAAGCCACGGCCATGGCCGTTGAATGCCTGTACTGAGGAGTTTCCATGCTGCCAAATGACGAACAACTGCAAATCAGCGAGGCGGCCCGGCAATTTGCCCAGGAGCGCCTGAGACCCTTCGCCGCCGAATGGGACCGTGAGCATCGCTTTCCCAGGGAAGCGATAGGCGAAATGGCCGAACTGGGCTTTTTCGGCATGCTGGTGCCGGAACAGTGGGGCGGTTGCGACACGGGTTACCTGGCCTACGCCATGGCGCTTGAAGAGATCGCGGCCGGCGATGGCGCCTGCTCGACCATCATGAGCGTGCACAACTCGGTCGGCTGCGTACCGATCCTCAGCTTCGGCAACGATGCGCAGAAACAACAGTTCCTCACGCCCCTGGCCAGCGGCGCCATGCTCGGTGCCTTCGCGCTGACCGAGCCGCAAGCCGGGTCGGATGCCAGCGGCCTGAAGACCCGCGCGCGTCTGGAAGGCGACCATTACGTGCTCAATGGCTGCAAACAGTTCATCACGTCCGGGCAAAACGCCGGGATCGTGATTGTGTTTGCGGTCACCGACCCGGCCGCCGGCAAACGCGGGATCAGCGCGTTTATCGTGCCCACCGACTCGCCCGGCTACAGCGTGGCGCGGGTCGAAGACAAACTGGGTCAGCACGCGTCGGACACCTGCCAGATCCTGTTCGAGGATGTGAAACTGCCGGTTGCCAATCGTCTGGGGGAGGAGGGTGAGGGCTACAGGATCGCCCTGGCCAACCTGGAAGGCGGACGCGTCGGCATTGCTGCGCAAGCGGTGGGCATGGCCCGCGCCGCTTTTGAAGCCGCCCGCGACTATGCCCGCGAACGCGAAAGCTTCGGCAAGGCAATCATCGAGCATCAGGCCGTGGCTTTCCGCCTGGCCGACATGGCCACGCAAATCGCCGTGGCCCGGCAGATGGTGCATTACGCCGCCGCCCTGCGCGACAGCGGCAAACCGGCGCTGGTGGAAGCGTCCATGGCCAAGCTGTTTGCCTCGGAAATGGCCGAGAAAGTCTGTTCGGCCGCCTTGCAAACCCTGGGCGGTTACGGTTACCTGAGCGACTTCCCGCTGGAGCGGATCTACCGCGATGTGCGGGTCTGCCAGATTTACGAAGGCACCAGCGATATCCAGCGCATGGTCATCTCACGCAATCTTTAAGGAGCCGAAACATGAGTTACGAGACTATTTTGCTCGAGGTGCAGGGCCGCGTCGGGTTGATTACCCTTAATCGCCCGCAAGCCTTGAACGCCTTGAATGCGCAATTGGTCAGCGAGTTGAACCAGGCGCTGGACGGCCTGGAAGCCAACCCTGAAATTGGCTGCATCGTGCTGACCGGCTCGAAAAAAGCCTTCGCCGCCGGCGCCGACATCAAGGAAATGGCCGAGCTGACCTACCCGCAGATCTACCTCGACGACCTGTTCAGCGACAGCGACCGCGTGGCCAACCGTCGCAAGCCGATCATTGCCGCCGTCAACGGTTTTGCCCTGGGCGGCGGCTGTGAGCTGGCGTTGATGTGCGATTTCATCCTGGCCGGTGACAACGCCAAATTCGGCCAGCCCGAAATCAACCTCGGCGTACTGCCAGGCATGGGCGGCACCCAGCGCCTGACCCGCGCCGTGGGCAAGGCCAAGGCCATGGAAATGTGCCTGACCGGGCGTTTTATCGACGCGGTGGAAGCGGAGCGTTGCGGGATTGTGGCGCGAATCGTGCCCGCCGATGAGCTGTTGGAAGAAGCGCTGAAAGTGGCCGCGCTGATTGCCGGCAAGTCAGTGCCGATCAGCATGATGGTCAAGGAAAGCGTGAACCGCGCGTTTGAAGTAAGCCTGTCCGAAGGCGTGCGCTTTGAGCGCCGGGTCTTCCACGCAGCGTTTGCGACCCAGGATCAGAAGGAAGGCATGGCGGCATTCGTGGCTAAGCGCGCGCCGGAATTCAAGGATAAGTAAGTAATCCTCTAACGCTGAAGATCAAAATGTGGGAGTTGGCTTGTGTGGGAGCTGGCTTGCCTGCGATAGGATCACCTCGGTCAAGCAGATAAACCGAGGTGCCAGCATCGCAGGCAAGCCAGCTCCCACACAAGCCCGCTCCCACATTGGTTTTGTGGCGTACCCGTTAGAGTTGGTAGTTCTTCAGTTCCCTGGCAATCACCATCCGCTGAATCTCGCTCGTGCCTTCGTAAATCTGCGTGATCCGTGCATCCCGGTAGCAGCGCTCCACCGGGTAATCCTCCAGATACCCATACCCACCGTGAATCTGCATCGCAGACGAGCAGACCTTTTCAGCCATTTCCGAGGCAAACAGCTTGGCTTGTGACGCCTCCGACAGGCACGGTTTGCCTGCGCTGCGCAGGCGCGCGGCATGCAGGATAAGCAAGCGTGCGGCGTTCAGTTGGGTCTGCATGTCGGCCAACAGGTTGGCCACGCTCTGGTGTTCGATGATCGCCTTGTTGAACTGCACGCGGTCACGGGCATAGGCCAACGCGGCCTCGAACGCTGCACGGGCGATGCCCAGCGCCTGAGCCGCAATGCCAATGCGGCCGCCTTCCAGGTTGGACAGGGCGATGGCCAGGCCTTTGCCGCGCTCACCCAGCAGGTTGGCTTCGGGGATGCTGCACTGGTTCAGGGTGACCGCGCAGGTGTCCGACGCGCGAATGCCCATTTTGTGCTCGGTGCGATCTACCACGAAACCAGGCGTATCGGTGGGTACGAGAAACGCGGAGATACCTTTCTTGCCCAAGTCCGGGTCAGTCACCGCAAACACGATGGCCAACCTGGCGCGCTTGCCGTTGCTGACGAACTGCTTGGCGCCGTTGATCACCCACTGGCCGTCGCGCAGTTCGGCGCGGGTGCGCAAGTTGTGGGCTTCCGAACCGGCCTGGGGCTCGGTCAGGCAGAAACACCCGATGGCCTGGCCGCTGGCGAGGTCAGCCAGCCAGGTTTGCTTTTGTGCAGCTGTGCCGTAGTTGAGAACCGGCCCGCAACCCACTGAATTATGGATACTCATCAGTGCGCCGGTGGCGCCATCGCCGGCGGAAATTTCTTCAACCGCCAGGGCGTAGGCGACGTAATCGACATAGGTTCCGCCCCATTCCTCCGGCACCACCATGCCCAGCAGGCCCAGTTCACCCATCTTGGCGACCAGCGCGTCATCGATCCAGCCGGCCTTTTCCCAGGCTTGGGCGTGGGGGGCAATTTCGCCACGGGCAAAGTCGCGAGCCATGTCGCGGATCATTACTTGTTCTTCAGTGTATTCAAGGTCTTGCATGGCTTATCTCCCACTCTGCTTGAAGTTATGGAAGAAGCTTTCGACATGGGCTGGGTCCAGCGCCTGAACCGTGGGCGGGTTCCAGCGCGGAGCCTTGTCCTTGTCGATGATCAGCGCGCGCACGCCTTCGATCAGGTCGCCGCGCTCGAACCATTGGCGGTCCAGGTGCAGTTCGAGCGCAAAGCATTGTTCCAGCGGCAGGCGCCGGCCACGGCGGAGCATTTCCAATGTCACGGCCATGGCCAGCGGCGAGCGGCTTTGCATCAGGCTGACGGTGGTCAGCGCCCATTCGTGGCTGTCGGCGACGGTGACTTCCTGCAATTGCTCGATAATGCTCGGCACGTCCGGCAAGCCGAAGAAATGGTCGATGGCAGAGCGCAGGGCAATCAACGGCGCGTCAGGCAGCTGCTGCACCGCGAGTTTGGCGAGTACACCTTGCAAATCTTTCAGGGGCGACTCACTCCAGTGCAGCCGGTCGAGCTTCTGGTCGAGTTCGCCGAGCCTGGCGCTGTCGATGTACCAGTTCGCCAAGCCGCAGTACAACGCGTCGGCGGCGCGAATCTGCACGCCGGTCACGCCGAGGTAAATGCCCAGCTCGCCGGGAATGCGTGGCAGGAAGTAGCTGCCGCCCACGTCCGGGAAATACCCGATGGCCACTTCCGGCATCGCTAGGCGGCTGCGTTCGGTCACCACACGCAGGTCTGCGCCTTGCACCAGGCCCATGCCGCCACCGAGGACAAAACCGTCCATCAGCGCGAGTATGGGTTTGCGGTAGTGGTGAACGACCAGATCCAGTGCGTATTCCTCGACGAAGAAGTCTTCGTGCAAGGTGTCGCCGTTTTTAAAACTGTCGTACAGCGAACGAATGTCGCCCCCGGCGCAGAAGGCTTTGTCGCCGGCCCCACGCAGGGCCACGGCGTGCACCTGAGGGTCATCCGCCCAGGCCTGCAAGTGCCGGGTCAGGCTGCGAACCATGTCCAGCGTGAGTGCATTCAAACCGACGGGGCGATTGAGGGTGAGGTGACCGATGTGGTTGCGGACCTCGGCCAGCACCTCTCCTTGAAATACATCGACACGGCTTGCTTCGGATGAAACCTGAGCAGTCATCTCTAACTCCCTGCTTTTATTGTTCTTTATCAAGATGTTCGCGGACGAACCTTCTCGCGATCGTACCAGTGCAAATTTGCCCCGTACAACCCGGAATCATGCAGGTCGTTTTTGCATTTATGCAGGACGCGTCAGGCGGCGCGCCGGGCCAGTACCTCGCCGATACTGCGCCGGCGCGCGTGGCCTTCAGCCGCGTGGATCAACTGCTCCAACGCCGTCGGCTCCACGTCGTAGAACTGCTCCATCTCAGCCAGGGCCAACTTCAGATCGGCTGCGGTGATCGTTGGATCGGTAACCACCGGCGCACTGCCCATCACCACTGCCGGTGACTCGGCCGCGCCTTTGGGGTAACGCGTGCGCGTGGCATTGTTATAGGCCAGCGCGCACCCTACCAGCGCCCCTGCGCCGAGCATCACCGCACCCATTTCGTGCCAGCCCAGGGCGATGGACGCCGGGTCCGCTACCACCAGAGTCATGGCAAGGCCACCGGCCGGTGGGTGCAGGCAACGCAGCCAGCACATCAGCACCACCGTCATACCGGCCGCCAGGCACGCGCTGCCCAAGGTCCGGCCAAGCACCCTCGCAACCAACAGTGCAACCACGCCCGCGCACAAATAGCTGCCAATGATCGACCATGGCTGCGCGAGCGCGCCGGAGGACACGGCAAACAACAACACCGCCGAAGCGCCTAGCGGTCCGAGCAGATGCAGCGCCACGTCCATGCCAAACACTTGGGCACACAGCCACACGCTGAACAGCGTGCCAACGGCCATGCCGATGGCGGCGCGGCTCCATTCGGCAGGGCGGGTATTGATGGCGGCGGGTAAAAGGCGAGCGAGCATGATGGAAAAGGTCCTGAAACAGCGGGCAAAAAAAAGGCCTGCCTGGTCGCCCGGGACAGCCCTTTGAACGTTCCAACAGTCGGGAAGGAACCCGTGCAGTGTGCCGACCCCATTGGCGTCGCGCAAATGCATATTAATGAAGGTTGAATGCAAAAATAATGAAATTAACCGAATGGCGCCTGTTCAACGTGAACCCGCAAAGCATCGATTCTTTCCTCTGACTGAAGGCTGTCGATGTCCTCGTCGAACAGGCGTCTATGCAGGCCTTCATGCAGTGCGGGGTCATCCGCCAGCGGGCCTTTCAATGCCACCAGCGCATTGCGCAGGGCCATCAGTCGATACAGCGTCGGTGCCTGTATCAGTAGTAAATCTTCTCGCACGGCATTGTCCTTAATAGAGCGGAGTCGACGCGGTGGTACATAGTTAGTGCGCGTGACGAACGAGTCTACATTTGGGTTCCGGGCACAGGAAGACGCAGCGCACCCGCCATTACGCATAGCTATGTAGGTGCTTTCTTGACAGTTATAACGAAAAACGCCCACTCCTTTCAGAGTGGGCGTCGTTTCTTACAACCGCGCTGTAAGTGCCATCAGGGCGACGGGGCTTTTACCAAATGCAGCAACACATAAGGGTTCTTGTCGAACTCCCCAGTGACGGTCGGGGTGATCGCGTGCCAGCGCGGGTCTTGCAGCGCGTTGTAGTCGTCCGCGCTCATCACCAGCCAGGCAGGCGCTTGCAAGAGGGCCAGGTCGGCGGCGGACTGCGTAAACAGTGGCACCTTGTCGCAATCGAAGTTGACCATGAACTTGATGGCCTTGGCATCCTTACCCAAGCCATGCAGCACCACGGGTGCCGGTTGCTGCAGTGTTTGCGCTTTGACGGCCAGGGTGAAGGTGCGCGTGTCGTACAGCGAGCGCTCCAGTGGTTCGACCACGATGATGTAGGTCGACCACAGCGCCAACACTGCAGCGAACGCCGGTGCCAACGGGCGCAGCCTGGATTTGAGCAGGGCCGCCAGCGCCAGGACTTGAAGCACTGCCAGCACCGTGAAGATCAACCCCAGGCTGCTCAGCTGTTCCGGGTAGCGCCGCCGTGCGACCACCAGCCCGATGGCCAACAGCGCCGGCAACACCGTCCAGATCCCCAGCATCAAGCCGCGCAACAGGGCAAACAGTCGCCCTTGAGTGACCTGAAACGGGTAGGCCGCGATGATCGCTGCCATCGGCAACATTGGCAGTATGTAGCGTGCCTTTTTTGCCTGCGGAACCGACAGGCCCAGCATTACCAGCAAACCGGCGGCCGCGCAGTACACCACCAGCTGCAAGGCCGGGCCCGGCGTGCGGCGGCCGCCAGCGGCGATGGCGAGCAGTACCAACAGCGCCAGCGGGTAGCCCAGGGCGTAATTGCCCAGCGAACTGGTGAAGTAATACAGCACGCCGCTGGAGCCTTCGGTACCGTCCATGCGCCCCAGGAATTGCATGCGGATCACGTCCTGCATGAACTCCTCGCCACCACTGAGCTTGGCCAGCAGCAGCAACAGCCCGACACACGCCGCCAGCAGCGCCAGTGCCAGCACGCCGAAGGTGAACAGTTGTCGCCACTGCCGGTTGAGCGCGTAGTAACTGCACAGCACACCGGTTGGAATCACCAGGCCGATCGGCCCACGGATCGCAAAGCCGAGGATCAGCAGCAGGAACAGCCAGTGCAGGCGTTTCGCGGCGCCAAAGTGATCATGGGCGTAACCCAGGTAAAACACCGCCAACGCCACCGCCGCGAGCATCTGGTCCAGGGACACCGCACGGGTTTCGCTGATGAAGGTGCTGCTGAGCAACAGCATCGCGATGCTCAACAGGCCCCAACGCGTGGAGTAGGGCGCCGTAAGGCGATACATCAGCGTGACGATAAACCCCGAGGCGATGGCCGTCGGCAACCATGCCGTGAAGCTGGTGACCTGCCCCAGAGGCAGCGAAAACAGCCAGGTCAGCAGCGTCGAAGTCGCCAGGTAGTCGGCATACGGTTGCCCATAGGTGGTCGGGAAAAAGCTTGGGCCATGGCGCAGCATCTCCTGGGCAAACACCACGAAGCGCGAGTCAAAGCCGATGATTTGCTGATGCCAGTTACCGACGATAAACAACACCAGCGCCAGGAGCCCAAGCCCCAGCGACTGGTGACGGATCGTTGCATTCAGCACGGGCGGATGCGCTTTGTTCACCTATCAGGCTTCCTTGACCTGCTGCACCCAGTTTTTCTGAGGAATCGGCAGCTCACAGGAGTCGCCACGCCCCATTGGGAAGTACTTGAAGCCTTTGCGTGCCAGACGCTCGCCGTCGTACAGGTTACGACCGTCAAAGATCACCGGGTTTTTCAGGCGATTATGGATCAGGTCGAAATCCGGCGCCTTGAACTGTTGCCATTCGGTGCAGACGATCAGCGCATCAGCGCCGCTCAACGCAGATTCCGGCGTGCCGAGCAGCGTCAGGCGAGATTCGTCGCCGTAGATACGCTGGGTTTCCTGCATGGCTTCAGGGTCGAACGCGCGCACATTGGCGCCTGCGGCCCACAGCGCTTCCATCAGCACGCGGCTTGGCGCGTCGCGCATGTCGTCGGTGTTGGGTTTGAACGCCAGGCCCCACAAGGCAAACGTCTTGCCTTTGATGTCGCCTTTGAAATACGCATTGATGCGCTCGAACAGCTTGCTCTTCTGGCGCTGGTTGATGGCTTCCACCGCTTGCAGCAGGTCGCTGTTGCAGTTTGCTTCCTTGGCGCTGTGGATCAGGGCTCGCATGTCTTTGGGGAAGCACGAGCCACCGTAGCCGCAGCCCGGATAGATAAAGTGGTAACCGATGCGCGAGTCGGCGCCGATGCCCAGGCGCACGGCTTCGATGTCCGCGCCCAGGTGCTCGGCCAGCTCGGCGATCTGGTTGATAAAGCTGATCTTGGTGGCCAGCATGCAGTTGGCGGCGTACTTGGTCAGTTCGGCGCTGCGCAGGTCCATGAAGATGATGCGGTCGTGGTTGCGGTTGAACGGCGCGTAGAGGTCGCGCATCACTTCACGCACTTCTTCGCGCTCGCAGCCGATGATGATGCGGTCCGGGCGGCGGCAGTCGGCAACGGCCGAGCCTTCCTTGAGGAATTCGGGGTTGGAGACGATATCGAATTCCAGGTGGCGGCCCGCTACTCGCAGGCTTTTTTCGATGTGGGCGCGCAAGGTGTCGCCGGTGCCGACCGGAACGGTGGATTTTTCCACCAGAATCACCGGAGCCACGCGGTGACGAGACACCGCATCGCCCACTGACAGCACGTATTTGAGGTCAGCCGAACCGTCTTCGTCCGACGGTGTGCCGACGGCAATAAACAGAACTTCGCCATGCTCAACGGCGAGTTTCTCGTCAAAGGTGAAGTGCAGGCGTCCACTTTCCAGGTTTTCCTTGACCATCGCAGCCAGCCCCGGCTCGAAGATGGTCACATGGCCTTTCTGCAGCGACTCGACCTTGTTCTTGTCTACGTCCATGCAGATAACATCGTGACCGACTTCGGCCAATACAGTGGCCTGCACCAGACCGACGTAACCACTACCAAATACACTGATTTTCATGGGGCATTCCTGGGACTTGTGGTGCTAGCACGACGAGAGTTAATAACCAGTACTCCGAGGATGACCAGTGCCACCCCCAGGGTTTTTGAAAGCGAAAAATGTTCGTTGAACACCGGCAGGCTCGCAGCCAGCAGGTAGACCAACGCGTAGCTGATGCTGAGCAGCGAGTAAGCGCGGCCCAGCGGCAACTGTTTGAGTGCGCCGAGCCAGCAGAGCATCGATAGCGCGTAGGCGATGATCGCCAGCACCACCACGCCCAGGGCGGCCAGGTCGATGGCATTGCTGTTGAACGCGTTGAGCCATTCGGTGGGCAACGGCAGGCGCGTCATGCTCCAGCGCATGCCCAACTGGGCGGCGCTGACCAGGCCGACACTGCCCAGCGCCAGGGCAAACCCTTGCGCGCGGCTCATACGTGCCGCCCCAGCAAGACCACACCGCCGATCACCAACGCCACGCCGAGCCAGTGACGGCCGTCGATGTGTTCATGAAACACAAAGCGCGCCACCAGCGTGACCAGTACAAAATTCAGGCTGAGCATGGGGTAGGCAATGCCCACTTCCAGACGCTGCAGCACCAGCAGCCACACCAGCAAACCCAGGCCCAGGCACATCAGCGCCGACCACAGCCACGGGGAACGCAGCTTTGGCGCCAGGCCGTCCGGCTGATCGCGCCAGCTCTCTACGGCAAACTTCTGCGAGACCTGGCCCATACAGGTGAGCAGGCACGCACCTAACAGGAGGCACAACGTGATCATTGCGCGACCTGTGGAAAAATCAGGATCACCAGGTTGCCTTGTTCATAACGCTTGCCGTCCTGAGGCAGCAGGTTCAACTCGGCAACTTCGCCTTCGCCCTTGACCCGCATGACCACGCCGACCGAGCCTTGTTTGCGCGCGTCGGTCATCCATTGCTGGACTTCGTTGACGTCGATCCGGCGGTGGGCGGTGTCCGGGTAGGCGATGCCGTATTTCACTTCGCCGACGGTGTTGTAGAGGGCAATGTCCGGGCGCCCCAGGCGCCATGACAACGCCGACGCCGCGCCCAGGTCATTACTGAGCAAGGCGCGAGTGGCCTGCAATTCCTGCTGGTGATCGATGATGAACTGATCCGGAATCTTGTTGTAAACCACCGAGTGCGGCAGCGCGGCGGGCACCAACGCCACCAGCAGCCAGCTGCCAACAACCGGCGCAGCCCACAGCTGTAACGGGCGGCTGGCTTGCAGCAGGTTGGCGATGATCCAGCCGAACAGGAATACAAACACCAGAACGAGGCTGGGGGTTTCCTGACCGTGCTCATACAGTGGCTGCTTCAACTGGAACCAGCTGATCGCCGGCAACGCCAGCACGCCGAACGCCAGGTTCAGCCAACCGTTGATGCGCAAGGCGCGATCGCGACCCTGGGTCAGCTTGTCGCTCAGGGTCGAGCCCATCAACAACGCCAGCGGAAGAAGGCACGGCATGATGTAGGACGGCAGCTTGCCTTTGGCCAGGCTGAAAAAGGCCAGGGGCATCAACAACCACAGCAGAATAAAAGCCGTTTTCGGCAGGCGTTTCTCTACCCAGGCCTGCTTGAACGTGGACGGCAGCAACGCGATCCAGGGCAGTGAGAACGCGACCAGCAGCGGCAGGTAAAACCAGAACGGTTCAGCGTGCTGGGCGTCATCGCCGGCAAAGCGCTGGATATGCTCGTGCCAGAAGAAGAAGTTCCAGTAGTCCGGCTCTTGCAGGTGCACAGCCAGCGCCCACGGCAGGCTGACGACAATCGCCACCACCACGGCCACAACGCCGTAGCCGAGCAACTCACGAAAACGTTTCTGCCAGAGGGCGTAGGGCAGGGCGATCAGCACCGGCAGCAGCCAGGCAAGAAAGCCCTTGGTCATAAAGCCCATGCCGCAGGCAAACCCGAGCAGCGCCCACGACCACAGGCGAGCGCCGCGCGTGTTGCTGTCGAAGCAGAACCACAACGCGACGCCGGTCAGGTTGACCCAAAAGGTGAACTGCGGGTCGAGGTTGGCGTAGCCACCGAGCAACGCCACGCTGACAAAGCTCATGTACAGCACGGTGCTGATCAGGCTTTTTTGCGGGTCGTTCCACAGCCGCCGCGACACCAGATACACCAGCACAATGCTCAGCCCGGTGCTCAGCGCCGAGGCAAAGCGCACGCCGAACAGGTTCTGGCCGAAGATGGCCTGGCCCAGCGCAATCATCCAGTAGCCGGCAGCCGGTTTTTCGAAGTAGCGAATACCCATGAAGTGCGGCGAGGCCCATTTGCCGGTCAGCAGCATTTCCTGGCTGATCTGCGCGTAACGGGTCTCATCGGGAATCCACAAGCCGTGACTGGCCAGCGGTAACAGGTAGAACACGCCAAACGCCAGCAGGAGCAGGGGCAATGCCAGACGCTGAATCATGCCTGCTGCACTCCGAGCCAACCCTCGCGGCCGCTCAGCGCGCCACGTACCAGGTGTTGCTGGGGCAGGGTGGTCACGTCCGCGGGCAACAGCTCGCCCAGGGGTTTAAAGTCGATGCCGCGCTGCCCGGCCTGGGCAAGCAACTGGCGAAAATCTTCAGCCATCAGAATCCCTTCCACTTCTGCGTGAATCGTGTAGACGTTCAGCTTTGACTCGCTGAACCGGTCAAGAATAAAGCTGTTGAAGTCTTTGGCAGCCACCACCGGCCCGACGACTTCGTCGAAGGTCGGCAGGTCCACCGGAATTTGTGGGGTGCCCGCGCTGCCATCGGCCAGTGTCGGCCTGAACAGGCTGGTGCCCCGGCAATCGCTGTTGTAGCGAAAGTTGAAACCTTGCTTGGCTTGCACCACGCGTTCATCGGCGCGCCAACCGGCGGCCGCTGAACAGTCGATACGCTCACCGAGGATGTCGCTCAAGGTGTCTACGCCACGTCGAATCTGCTCGATCAGCTGTGCGTCGCTCCAGCGCCCGGTGTTGGCCTGCCAGCCATGGTGATCCCAGGCATGCAGGCCCACTTCATGGCCGGCAGCCTTGGCCTGGCGCATCAAGTGCCCCAGGTCGCGGCCGATGGGTTTGCCCGGCCAGGCAGTGCCGGCCAGCAAAATATCCAGGCCATAAAGGCCAACGGCATTGGAGCGCAGCATCTTCCACAGAAATTGCGGGCGGATGAGGCGCCACAAGTGGCGCCCCATGTTGTCCGGCCCAACGCTGAAGAAGAACGTCGCTTTTACCCCCGCTTCATCCAGGGACTCGAGCAACCGCGGCACGCCTTCACGGGTGCCACGGTAGGTGTCGACGTCAATGCGAAGACCTGCCTGCATCAGCGCTTGTCCGCGATTTCGAGCATGGCTTCCTTGAGGAAGAAGTCCAGGGTGTTACCGATGGTTTCGCTCATCTCAACGGTCGGCTCCCAGTTCAGCAGGCGCTTGGCGTTTTCGATGCTTGGCTTGCGGTGTGCCACGTCCTGGTAACCGGTGCCGTAGAACGCCTTGCTTTCCACGTCGCGGAAACCGGCGAACGGAGGGAAGTTGCTGCGCAGCGGGTGAGCTTCGAACTGACGCAGCAGCTCTTCGCCCAACTGACGGATGCTGGCTTCGTTTTCCGGGTTGCCGATGTTGATGATCTGGCCGTTGCAGACATCGTTGTCGTTATCAATGATGCGGGCCAGCGCTTCGATGCCGTCAGCGATGTCGGTGAAGCAGCGCTTTTGCTCGCCACCGTCGAACAGGCGGATCGGCGTACCTTCCACCAGGTTCAGGATCAGCTGGGTGATGGCGCGGGAGCTGCCGATACGTGCCGAATCCAGACGGTCGAGGCGCGGGCCCATCCAGTTGAACGGACGGAACAGGGTGAATTTCAAGCCTTTGTCGCCGTAGGCCCAGATCACGCGGTCGAGCAGTTGTTTGGACACCGAGTAGATCCAGCGCTGCTTGTTGACCGGGCCAACCACCAGGTTGGAGGTGTCTTCGTCGAAGTACTGGTCCTGGCACATGCCATAGACTTCGGAGGTCGACGGGAAGATCACGCGCTTGTTGTACTTGACGCAGTAGCGAACCAGTTTCAGGTTCTCTTCGAAGTCGAGTTCGAACACGCGCAGCGGGTTGCGGGTGTATTCGATTGGCGTGGCGATGGCCACCAGCGGCAGGACCACGTCGCACTTCTTGATGTGGTACTCGATCCACTCGGAGTGAATGCTGATGTCGCCTTCCACGTAATGGAAGTTCGGGTGGCTGCGCAGGCGCTCGATGGCGTCGGAGCCGATGTCCAGGCCGTAGATTTCATAACGGTCGTCACGCAGCAGGCGCTCGGACAGGTGGTTACCGATAAAGCCGTTCACGCCCAGGATCAGCACGCGGGTGCGGCGCGGCTTGCGGCCGGACTCGGCGCCGCGCAGCACGGAACCGTCGACCAGGCCGAGTTCGTCAGCCAGGGCAGGGCCGGCCAGGAACAGGCCGTTCTCGTTGCGCTGGCCGAACTTGACCACCAGGGAGTCTTCGCCGCAAGCGATGCGCAGCGGGTTAACGCTGATCACGCGACCTGGCGCCATGCCTTCGTTGCCCTTGACCACGTCGGCTTGCCAAACGATCAGTTTGTGCTCGCCCACCGCGCAGAAGGCACCCGGGTACGGTTGGGTGACGGCACGGACCAGGTTGAACAGTTCTTCAGCCGGCTTTTTCCAGTCCAGCTTGCCATCGGCGGCAGTACGGCGGCCGAAATAGGTGGCTTCGCTTTCGTTCTGGGCCGTTTCACTCAGCTTGCCAGCGGCCAGTTGCGGCAGGGCGTCGCGCAGCAGGTTGGCGGCGGCGTCACGCAGTTTGGCGTGCAGGGTAAGGCCGGTGTCGGTACGCTCGATGATGACTTTTTGCTGGGCGAGGATAGCGCCGGCATCGGCACGTTTGACCATGCGGTGCAGGGTCACGCCGGTTTCGGTTTCACCATTGACCAGTACCCAGTTGGCTGGAGCGCGGCCACGGTATTTAGGCAGCAGCGAACCGTGCAGGTTGAACGCGCCTTTGCGGGCGGTGGCCAGCAGCGGCTCGCTCAGCAGGTTGCGGTAGTAGAAGGAGAAGATGTAGTCCGGGTTCAGCTTGGCAATACGCTCGATCCACAGCGGGTGGTTGGCGTCTTCCGGTGCGTGCACAGGGATGCCGTTGCGGGCGCAGAGTTGGGCGACGGAACCGTAGAAATTGTTTTCCTTGGGGTCGTCGGCATGGGTGAACACGGCAGCAATGTCGTAGCCGGCAGTCAGCAGGGCTTCAATGCCTGCACAGCCAATATCGTGGTAAGCGAAGACAACAGCTTTTGAATTCATGACGAAACCTGATCGGAAGGAGAAGTAGAGGTGTGGGATGACACCAGGCCGTCAACGACGACGACTGGAGCCGGTGCTGCCGGTGTGTTGCGCAGCACTTTTTCAATAAAGAAGCGTGGGCGAGCCCGCACATCGCTGTACATGCGGCCCAGGTATTCACCCAAGAGGCCCATGCCAATGAATTGGCCACCGGTGAACACGAACAACACCGCGAACAGCACGAACATGCCATCGCCTGCCCACTCGGCACCGAAGGCCAGGCGCAGGATGATCAGCGCAAGGGCGAACAGCACGCCCAGGGCGGCCAGGCTGAAGCCCACAATGCTGAGCAGGCGCAGGGGGGTGGTGGTCATGCAGGTGAGCAGGTCGAACATCAGGCTGATCAAGCGCATCGCGCTGTATTTTGATTCGCCGTGTTCACGCTCGGCGTGATGCACCAGAATCTCGGTGGTGTGGCGGGCGAAGCCGTTGGCCAGGATCGGGATAAACGTGCTGCGTTCGCGGCAGGCGAGCATGGCGTCGACGATGGTGCGGCGATACGCGCGCAGCATGCAGCCGTAGTCGGTCATGGCCACGCCGGTGGAGCGTTGCACGGCCAGGTTGATCAGGCGCGAAGGCCAGCGGCGGAAAGCCGAGTCCTGGCGGTTGTTGCGTACGGTGGCAACCACGTCGTAGCCCAGGGCGGCTTGTTCGACCAGACGCGGAATCTCTTCGGGCGGGTTTTGCAGGTCGGCGTCGAGGGTAATCACCACCTCGCCACGGCACTGCTCGAAGCCGGCCATGATCGCGGCATGCTGGCCGTAGTTGCGGTTGAGGATCACCGCCACCACGTGGCTGCCTTCTTCAGCGGCGGCGTCTTCCAGCAATTGGGCCGAAGTGTCGCGACTACCGTCATCCACCAGGATGATTTCGTATTCGTAGGCCAGTTGCTTGCAGGCTGCCGTCGTGCGGCGCAGCAATTCAGGCAGGCTCTCTTGTTCGTTGTAGACCGGGATGACGATCGACACGCAATGAATAGGGTAGGGTTTCAAAGATTCATGACCTCGGGGCTAGAGCAGGTTGGAGCGTGAAAACAGCAGTAATCAGCGGCTGAGAGCTCAGTAACACTGATTAAATATAACGTGGGTTTACGGTGTTCATTTGACGTCCCTGAGCCAGGCTATGGTCTTCCAAGGTTGATCGCAGTAAAGACCAAAAATGTGAAAGGTAAAGCGTAATCAACAGGTTAGTCGTAGAACACGCGGCTTGTTCTCAAGTCCTGGGGCAGAGATTAAGCGGAAAAATGTTGAACGAATATGAAAGGCTGATGAAAAACTCGTTTATTTGACAGGTAGACAGCTAGGGTTCAGCTAAGTAACTAGCAGGCCAACGGTCACCGTTACAGGGCCAAAACCGGGCGATTTTGCGAGAGTGCCATCACTCGCTTATTTTATTCAACAATCTTCTCTGCATTGGCCTTCAAGTGCCGGTAAAGTAAGCCATCTCTTGCCAGGGTACTCGGATGAACAGCGTGCAGGTTTTACGCGGCCAGATACGGCCCGCTTTGATGGGATTGTTGATGGCGGTGGCGTGTGTCACGACGGTGCGAGCCGACGACGGCGTAGCACTGACCAGCATTGATCAGGTGCCGGAAGGTGTGGAAGTGCGCGGCAAACAGGTCGCGGCGTACACCTGGGACGACCATCAGGGTAAAAACCTGCTGGTCCTCGCCGAACAAGTCAGCGAGCGGGACGATGATGGCACTCAATCGGCCTTTGTCTACGCGGCCCAGTACCTGTTGAGCGGCGATCATCCCAAGCGTGTGTGGATGCTCTACGACGATGTGCAGCATTGCCAGTTCGATGCGTCGCTGCGTTTTGACATGGCCGCCACCAAGGTCACCGACCTGACCGGCGATGGCATCACCCAGGCCACCGTGGGCTATTCGCGCACCTGCACCAGCGACGTCAGCCCCAATGAATTCAAGCTGATCATGCACGTTGGCAAGTCCCGCAAGTACCGCCTGCGCGGTGTTGACCGCATTGGCGCGAGTTGGTGGGACGAGGAAGCCGGCGCCTTGCGTGGCATGCCACTGCCCAAGGACTGCAGTGTGGCCGCGCAGCAAGCGCTGGTCAGCCAGTACAAGGAGCAGGGCACCGAACTGCCGCTGCCAGGCTGTTATCGTGAAGAAAAGGACTTTGAAGACGCACCGGACAGCTACCTGCCGTTTATGCGCCAACACTGGTTTGCGCTGATGCAAAAGCAGGACAGCGACTGGAGCCAGTCCCAGACCCAGCCTGCGGCGCAGGAACCGACCGAGGACGACGATTCGGCGCAGTGACTTTGTGCCAGGGCCGGTCCTGCGCTAGACTCGGCCCTCGCCAATTCACTAAATACCTCGATTAAACAATGGTTTGCTTGAGGTATTTAATCCAAAGGCTGATCTACCTTGACTGAGTCTATCCGCAACCCTCTGACCCTTTATTTGACCCGGCTGGCGCCCTCAAGCCAATTGACCATGCGCTACGTGCTGCAGGACGCCGCCGACCGCCTAGGGTTTGAAGACGTCAACCTCGAAGACATCGACTGGCACATGCTGCAGCCCGAACACGTGATCGCCCTGGTCGCCGCACTGCGCGAGGACGGCTATGCGCCGAATACTTCTTCGCTGTATGTGAACGCGGTGCGCGGGGTGATGAACGAGGCGTGGCGCCTGAGCCTGATCAGTCAGGACCACTTGCTCAAGATGCGCTCGGTCAAGGCTGCGCCCGGCACGCGCCTGGGCAATGGCCGTAATCTGCGGCGTACGCTGATCCGCGAAATGATGGACGCCTGTGCGGCGGACCCACGCCCCCAGGGCCTGCGGGATGCGGCGGTGATCGGCATTTTGTATGGGTCGGGGATGCGCAAGTCGGAGTCGGTCAACCTCGACCTGGCGCAGGTCAACTTCGACGAGCGCAGCTTGCGTGTGACGGGCAAGGGTGACAAAGAGTTGATCAAATACGCCCCGGCCTGGGCATTCGGCAAGTTGCAGGATTGGCTGGCGTTTCGTCGGGAGCAGTTGAAGGAGGGGGAGCAGGACGACACGTTTTTGTTTAATCGGATTCGCCGGGGGAGCCATATCACCCGCGAGCGGATCACCAAACATGCGATCTACTACATCGCGCGCCAGCGAGGTGAGCAGGTGGGGGTGAAGATTATGCCCCATGATTTTCGTCGCTCGTTTATTACTCGGGTGATCGAGGAACATGACTTGTCGATTGCGCAGAAGTTGGCGCATCACACTAATATCCAGACGACCGCCAGCTATGACATGCGGGATGATAACGAGCGGCGGCGGGCAGTGGATCGGTTTGATTTGTAGTGGGTGAGGCTGATGTACCGAGGTGCCTGTATCGCAGGCAAGCCAGCTCCCACAGTTGGTTCTCCATACAGACCCCAAAGGCGTTAAAGAATCGGCTTCCCTCCCGTAACCGCGTACCGCGACCCAGAGATATAGCTCGCTTCATCCGACGCCAGCAGCACATAAATCGGCGCCACCTCTACCGGCTGCCCCGGGCGACCGAGCGGCGTCTCGCTGCCAAAAGTCTCCACGTCCTCATCCGTCATGGTCGCCACAATCAACGGCGTCCAGATCGGGCCCGGCGCGACGCTGTTCACACGAATGCCTTTATCGCCCAGCAATTGCGCCAACCCGCCAGTGAAATTGGCAATCGCGCCTTTGGTCGCCGCATACGCCAGCAACGTCGGCTTGGGCATGTCGGAATTGATCGAACTGGTGTTGATGATCGAACTGCCCGCCTTCATATGCGGCAAGGCTGCCTTGCAGAGGCGAAACATCGCCGTGATGTTGATATCAAACGTCTTGACCCATTCCTCATCTTCAATCTCTTCAAGCGTTTCGTGGGTCATCTGAAACGCTGCGTTATTGACCAGCACATCAATACGGCCAAATTGTTCAACGGTCTTGTCCACCAACGCCTGGCAGACAGATTTTTGCGCGATATCACCAGGCAGCAGCAGGCACTGGCGACCCGCTTCTTCGACCCAGCGCGCGGTTTCTCGCGCGTCTTCATGCTCGTCCAGATACGCGATGGCCACATCTGCGCCTTCACGGGCAAACGCGATGGCGACCGCGCGGCCAATGCCGCTGTCGGCACCGGTGATCAACGCGATCTTGCCTTCCAACCGCCCCGAGCCTTTGTAACTTTGCTCGCCGCAGTCCGGATAAGGATCCATTTTCTTCTGCGAACCGGGCACGGATTGAGCTTGTGGGGTGAAGGGCGGGCGAGGGTAGTCAGTCATTTCGATCTCCATAGGTTTCGATAAGCGCTATGGGTTTAGTAATGACGCCGGCGACGATAGTTGTAGTGGATGCGCGTCAGGCCCGACGAATGGTTGGCTTTAAACCGGTGCAAAAGCCGCGTGTTTGACGTCACACAATGCGGGTGCTGGAGGCTCACCCGCAGAGAATTGGGCAGCGATCAGGAGGCGGGCGGGGCGCTCACCAGATGCGCCGGCAGACGGCGCAGCGTCCACAGCGTGACCAGCATTGCGGCGATGGCACACAGCGCGATGCCGATCAGCATGGGCGCGGGGGTGTGGTCGGCGAACACACCAACCAGCGTCATGGACACGGCGGCGGTGATCATCTGGATCGCGCCCAACAAGGCGGAGGCCGAACCTGCTACGGCGCCATGGTCCTCAAGGGACAACACGCCGGCAGCAGGCAGCAGCAGGCCGAGAAACCCGAAGCCGATAAACAGCAGCGTCATCATCAGGGCCAGATGATTGCCCCACAGTGTGGTGGTCGCCAGAGTCGCCATCACGGCTGCAACGGCGATCACTGACAGACGAATCACCCGCGCCAGGCCATACCGCGCGCTCAGCCGCGCCGTGAGTTGGCTCATGGTGAAGAACGAGGCGGCGTTCAGGGCAAAGCACAGGCTGAATTGCGTCGGCGTCAGGCCGAAATACTCGATGTACACGAACGGTGCGCTGCCAATGAACACAAAGAACGTCGCCAGCCCAAAGCCGCTGACCACCGCCAAACCGATGAACACCGGGTCGCGTAACAGCGCGCCGTAACTGAGGATCGCCGAGCCCAGGGTCTTGCCTATACGGCGTTCGGCCGGGTGGGTTTCCGGCAATTGCACGACGGTCATGACCAGGCACAGCACTGACACAATCGCCAGGGCAGCAAACACTTCGCGCCAGCTCCAGATCGAGATCACCACGCTGCCAGCCAAGGGCGCGAGGATCGGTGACACGCTCATCACCAGCATTAACAGCGCCATCAACCGCGCTGCTTCATGGCCGGTGTACAGGTCACGAACAATCGCCCGGGGAATCACCATCCCGGCACACGCGCCAAACGCTTGCAGGGCGCGAAAGCCAATCAGCACTTCAATGGTCGGTGCCAACGCACAGCCAACGCTGGCCACGGCGAAAATCACCAGCCCGGCATAGATCGGCGGCTTGCGCCCGTAGACATCACTGATCGGCCCGTAGAACAGTTGGCACACGCCGATGATCATGAAAAACACCGTGAGGCTCATCTGCACCGCAGCCGGCGAGGCGTGCAGGCTGGCGCCGAGCGTGGGCAAGGCGGGCAGGTAGCTGTCGATGGCAAATGGGCCGATGGCGGTGATCAACCCCAGCAGCAAGGCGAGGTGGGCGATAGTTCGAGACATGGGAATTCCGGGGTACGACGAAAGACCGGCCAGCTTAGAGAGTGGGCCGATGAGGTACAAGGAGGCGTTTGCAACGCCTGTGCATTTGCACCGAACGGCCAACCGAGGTATCAGGATGTGCGTTGGAGGTCGTGACTGTACCGGTCGATGTAGCCATACACCGCGTACTCCACACGACGCAGCAAACATTGCATATCACGCTCACCTCTCTGCCCGGCGGCATCAACGATGCCTTTGATGATGGCGAGCAGGTCGCCGCATAATTGATCATCAGGCGTTTGCGCAGGTGAAAGGTCTCGAAGTACGTTTTGAAAAATATTCGAAATGGCTGTCGCCGCGTTGTCCACGTCTTCCTGCATGGGGAGCCTCGCCTCTTCGACATCCAGCATCCGGGCCAGAACCGGTCGTCGCAGTTGATGCCGCACGGCAATCTCGAGCAGCCCTTGCAAGGCCTGCGTGCCTTCTGTGACGGCTTCCTGGGAAGCGAGCTCATCAATCAGCAAACCCATTTCTCTTTCTATCAAGGCCCGCGTAATTGCCGTTTTGTTTGGGAAGTATTGGTAAAGCGATCCAATGCTCACGCCAGCGTACTGCGCGATGGCGTTTGTTGAGTAACCGTCAAAGCCTGCCGTTTCAAGAATGTGAGCTGCGGCTTCCAGAATCGTCGCAACCGTACTTGAGGAACGGCTCTGCCTCGGCGTTTTCCGGGGGGTTAAGGGTGTTTGCAAGGGTGGTTTTTTCATCGTGTAAAGGCGAGTTGTGAATGTGAGGATTCGCTCGCATTCTATTGTCTTTGAAACCCAATAGCGATCAACATGAAAACGTCCATTGATGATTTGACAGTTCTGCAATCACGCGTAGTCGCGGCGGTTGAGCGAGCCGGCAGCCTACTGTTATCGCGTTTTAAAGCGTCTGCACGACCGGCAGACATTCAGAGCATTTCAACTGCCATTGCGGCTAACGATGCGGCTGTCATCCATCCTTTGCGCGAGGCGCTGTTGGCCGCATTGCCAGGCAGCCGCTGGGTGGAGAATGAAGAAGGCGAGGGCGTATTGCCGGCTGGGGATTGGTGGATTGTCGACCCGGTGGAAGGCAATATTAATCATATCCACGGGCGGGCGGGCTGGGGAGTGACCGCTACGCTGATTCGCAACGGCGCGGCGCTGCTCACGGTTGCCACCGTGCCACTGGCAGGGGAAACCTACAGTGCCATTGAAGGCAACGGTGCTTATCTGAATGGGCGTGCGCTGGTTGCTTCCGCGAAGCGGCACCTGAACGCCGCTATCGTGGGGACGTGTCAGGCTCGTCCCGGTGAGGACGCCGCCACTTACGCCCGCATGGCCAGCTCTGTTGAAGGCCTGCTGGCGAATGCGTTGCTCGTTCGCATGTCTGTTCCCTCGACCCTTGAATTGCTCGACGTCGCATCAGGAAAAATCGACGGGTTCTGGCAGTTCAGCCAGGTTCGCTCCGGCCTCGCCTCGGGCGCTCTGTTGGTTAAAGAGGCTGGCGGATGTGTGTCTGATTCCCGAGGCGAAAAATGGACGCTTGAGAGCAAGGATTTCGTGGCTGCCGCGCCGGGTGTGCACGCGGCAATGGTCGATTGCCTCAGCCAAACGGAAGATTTGCTCGTGGAGCAGAGTGCATGAAACATTACGCAGTGGTGGGCGCAAGCAGTGGAACGGGGCGCCATCTCACCCAGTTACTGGCAGACAGAGGCGACAGGGTGCTTGCCATTTCCCGTCATCCGCCTGAACAGCGGGCGGGCGTAGAGCCCTATGCAGCTGACGTGACAGACCGTGATGGGATGAACGTGGCACTCGCAGCCCCCTTCGACGCGGTGTTTTTCACCGTCGACATTCATGGTCTGACACAGTCCCGCGAGTCTATTCGTGCGGTGATGTATGAAGGGTGCATCAATGCGATAAACGCGGCGCGGGCGGGGGGAGCCAAGCGATTTGTTCTGTTGTCCGTCATCGGTGCGGATCAACCCTCGTGGGTATGGTGGATTCTGAATGCCTTGAAGCGCGGGATGCAGCGAAACATCATCGAGCGGGAACACGCGCTGAAAGCGTCCGGGATGCCTTATGTCATCATTCGTGCGCCCAAGCTTAAAGACGGGCCAGCAGGCACACTACCGCTGGCGGCCACGCCGCCCAGTCATCGGCTGAATATGAAATTGGGCATTTTTCGCTCTGAGCTGGCTTTGGCGCTTCTCGCTGCCGCTGACGGAGCCCCGGAGAGCTCTCAGTGGGACGTGTTTACTGCCACAGCCGGCCCGGCACCGGCGTGGCTAGCGTCAATCTCGAAAAACGCGGGCGCCGGTTGACTCTAGCGGTTCAATCGATCAAAGCGCTGCACGCGCTTTGATCGACAGCGCGTGGTGGCGTCAAGCCCAACGAAACCGTGCGGTGAAGTTTCGCAGCAGCTCAGGCTCGTAGGTGAATTCCAGCCCCCGAATGGCAGGCGCGCGCTTGGCCACAGCGGCCAGTGCATCGGCGACGTAGTCCATGTGGTCGTTTGTGTAGACCCTTCGCGGGATTGTCAGCCGCATCGACTCAAGGGGCGCTTTCTCTTGCAAGCCCGTGTGCGGATCGCGGCCCAGGAGCAGCGAGCCGATTTCGACCGCTCGCACTCCGGACTCGATGTAAAGCTCGCAGGCCAGTGCATGCGCGGGAAATTGCTCAGAAGGTATGTGCGGCAGCAGGGCGGCCGCATCGACGAACACGGCATGGCCGCCAGTCGGGTATTGGATGGGCACGCCCTCTGCGCGAAGACGTTCACCCAGATAGGCGACCTGGCCGACGCGGTAGTTCAGGTAGTCCGGATCCATCGCCTCTTCGAGGCCGACTGCCAATGCCTCCATATCGCGGCCCGCCATGCCTCCGTAGGTGATGAAGCCTTCGTGGACAACGCACCGTTCCTGAACGGCCCGAAATAGATCTTCGTCATCACGAAACGCACAGAAGCCGCCTATGTTGACCAGGCCGTCCTTCTTGGACGACATGACGGCGATGTCGGCGCAGGCCATCATCTCGCGCACAATTTCGGGGATGCTGCAGTGCGCGTATTCCGGTTCGCGTTCCCGGATAAACCAGGCGTTCTCTGCGAAACGGGTCGCGTCTATCACCACGGGAATGCCGGCCTGACGAGCCATATGCGAAGCCGCCCGCAGGTTCGCCAACGCGACAGGTTGGCCGCCGGTGGTGTTGCACGTCACTGTGGCGACGATGGCCACGACATTCGAAGCGCCTTCGGTTTCGATCAGCCGGGCAAGCTCGGCCAGATCGAAGTTGCCCTTCCAGTCATGGTATTCCCGAGTATTGAGGGCTTCTTTGTTGAGTGCGTTGAGGGCGCGCGCGCCGGCCAGCTCGATATGCACCTTGGTAGTATCAAAATGGAAATTTGACAGGAACACCGGCTGTTTGGCGGCGCGCCGCTTGACGAGTTCGGGGTAAAGAATTTGCTCGGCGCCGCGTCCTTGGTGGGCTGGCACCAGGTAGGGGTAACCAAACACGTTGGTGATGGTTTCTACAAGGCGGTAGTAGCTGCGGCTGCCGGCATACGCCTCGTCGGCGCCCATCATCGCGCTCCATTGGCGATCGCTCATGGCACCGCTTCCGCTGTCGGTGAGCAGGTCAATGTACACGTCGTCGCTGCGCAGCAAGAACGGGTTGAGTCCCGCCTGGAGCAATGCGTGCTCGCGATGCTCTCGCGTCGTCATCGCGATTCGCTCGATGGTCTTGATTCGGAAGGGTTCGGGTATTCGCTTCATGAAAACTCCAATCTTTAGTTCGAAAAAGTCGAAGAAAGCTTCACAAGGAAGGCCATGCGTTTATTGGCTATGCGGCAGTCTTTTCTCGTGAAGACAGATCGAATTATTCGCTATAAATCTTGAAATGAGTCTCCATTTACCTCGACTTTTGGTAGACAATTGATGGAATGTTGTACGGATCCGTTCATAGAAGAGAATATATTTCACATGATAAAACTGGATCGGACGGACGTGCGCATCCTTGGCCTTCTTCAAGAGAACGGCCGAATTTCAAACCTCGATTTGGCTGCGGCGATTGGTCTTTCTCCGGCACAGTGCAGTCGACGCCACCAGCGCCTGGATGAGGGCGCAGTGATCGCCCGATACGAGGCGCGCCTTCGACCCGCCGCGTTGGGGTTGCACGTAACGGCTTTCGTCCACATCGGCATGGAGCGGGGCCATATGCGGGATCTCAAACTGTTCCGGCAAACCCTTGCTCGAATGCCCGACGTGCTCGAGTGCCATTCGGTTACTGGGGACTTCGACTATGTGCTTAAGGTCATCGCGCGTGATCTGGAGGGGCTCAACATCTTCCTCACAGAGCGGCTGGTGGCGTTACCGGGGGTTAACTTTGTGAAGTCACTTGTTTGCCTGGAAGAGATAAAACCGCGATCCGGCTTGCCACTTCCAGAGTAGAGGTGTGAAAACGGCTACCGGCCATGCCTGGCGGGCGAGGGCTGTAGTTGTGGCTGTGGTTGTAGTTGTGGCGAGCGGGCTTGCCCCGCGTTGGGTTGCGAAGCAGCCCCAAAAAGGAAGAATGCGGTGAGTCAGGCACTCTTCGGCCGCAGGTTTTAGGGCTGCTTCGCAACCCAACGCGGGGCAAGCCCGATCGCCACAGTACTCATCGCGCGCTCCCCCTAAAGACCTTCAACCGTGGCGGCTCTGGCGCGTTTTAAGTACTTGTAAACAGTCGCCCTGGAGAGAGAAAGCAGTTCGCAAATATAGTTTGTTGCATTACGAAGCGCGAAGACGCCGGCCTTATCCATCTGTGCGATCAAACCAACCATCTCATCCGACGTCAGCGATGCCAGCGTCACGTTACGAGCCTTTAAATATCCATCCATAATGGAGTTCGCTGACTCTTGAAAATCAGTAGCGAACAGAGCGGCGGGTTTTTCAACTGTCGTTTCAAGACCCAGGAATGAGGCTGCCATCTCGGCCATTCCGCTCATGATGGTGATGTCGAAATTAATGCATAAAAGGCCAATTCGGGTTCCTTCAGGATCGCGCAGTACGGCCGTGACTGATCGCAGCTGACGCCGGTCAAAATTCACCTTTCTATAAGGGCCTGACACGTCTTCATCAAATGAGGCGCCGTCATGGATGTCGGTCAATGAACTGTCGCCGACCCGTCGTTGAGAAAACACATTGAATATGTGCGCAATCTTTCCCGAGGCAAGGTCATGGATAATCACCTCAGCGTGCGGATCCAGGAGCTTGGCAATCGCCTGGGCGACGCTTACGTAATCATCAAGTCGTTTATTCACGCTCAAAGCCTGCCTTGTTAAATACACATTGTACACCGTAGACAATGTGTATTTTTCTGTTATGTTGATTTTCGCCGCTACTGAAGCGCGAAGAGTGTAGCGCCAAAACATACCCCTCTCGGCAGAGCGCCACCACCAGAAGCCTGGGGGCTCGCAGGGGCGGTTTTTGAACAGTCGATGGAGCCTTCGATGAACCTCTACACCCAGGCGCAGATCATGAAATCCTTGAACATTCAGCAGGCCACTGCGCTGATCGAAGAAGGATTCATTGCCTATGCTCAAGGCCGGGTGCAAATACCTGCGGTTCAAAGCCTTCAGTTCACGGCCAACAACGGTGACTGTTGTGTGAAGTCGGCCTGGATCTCGGGAGATGAGGTGTTTTCAGTCCGAGTTTCGGCAGGCTTCTACGACAATCCCGCAAAGGGTTTATCGAGCAATGACGGGTTGACGCTGGTCTTTTCGGCCTTGACGGGGAAACCCGTCGCTTTGCTTCAGGATGGCGGCTGGCTGACCTCAATGCGTACGGCCCTTGCAGGGCAGATCGTGGCCCGAGCGATGGCGCCTTCGACCGTTACGGGCATTGGTATGGTTGGAGCCGGTGATCAGGCCCGGATGCAGTTGGAACAACTGATGCCAGTCACCGGTTGCCGACGCCTGACCGTTTACGGACGCGACCCGCAAGGCTTGATGCGGTACCGCGAGTTCGCAGAAGCGCTGGGCTTTGAGGTTGCCACGACCCACTATGCACAGGACGTTGCGACCCATTCCAATCTTATTATCACCGCCACACCGTCTCGCGAAGCAATCATTGCGAGTGACTGGGTTCGTCCTGGCACGCACATTACTGCTTTGGGTGCAGATGGCCCTGGCAAACAAGAGCTGGATATACACCTGATGGCGCGTGCGGATGTGATTGTTGTCGACTCCGCCGAGCAATGCAGCCAATACGGTGAGAGCGCAGGGGCGATTAAAGTGGGACTGATCGACAAGGCAAGGCTTGTAGCCGTCGGTAGCGTGTTGAGCGGTGACCGCCCTGGGCGGCAGGATGACAGACAGATCACCGTTGCGGACCTTACGGGCTTGGGTGTGCAGGACACTCAGATTGCCAAATGCGCCATAGCAGCGTGTGCGAACCAGTAGCGATCGCAAACAGTGGGGGCGGTAAAGAGATGACTATCAAGAGACCGGAATTCAGTACTGCCCCTTCGATTCGCTGGGAAGCACACGCATGCTTGCCGCTGATCCCCGGGCAGGACATGTCCAGCCTGATGAGGTACCGGGCCGCTGGCTTCCACCATGTGTCGATCAATGTTGGCATGGACATGACGCCGTTTGAAACCGTAGTGCAGATGCTCGCGGGGTTCAGAAGCTGGCTGACCCATCACCAGGATGACTTTCTACTGGTGAACACCACTGACGATATCTACCGTGCGCGCAAGCATCAAAAGCTCGCAGTGTCCTTCGACCTTGAAGGTTCAAATATGCTGCTAAAGGATCCCGCCATGGTCGAGCTGTACGCGACGTTGGGGGTTCGTCAAATGCTCTTGGCCTACAACCGCGACAACAGTTGGGCGGGTGGTTGCCATGGCGCAGGCACCGGTTTGACGGCGCTGGGTCGCAAGGTAGTACAAGCGATTAACACCGCTGGAATTATCATCGACTGCTCGCACGCCAGCAAAGCCTCAAGCCTTGAGATTATGGAAACGTCCCAGCGCCCTGCGATTTTTTCTCACACTAACGTTAAAGCGATTTTTGACCACCCGCGAACAATCGATGACGAACAAATTTCCGCCTGTGCCGCGCAGGATGGCGTGATAGGTCTGACAGGGTTGGGCATATTCCTGGGTGATCCATCGGCTTCTGTCGACGCTTACGTTCGACAGATCGACTACCTGGCAGAGCGCATCGGCACACGCCACATTGGCATCGGCCTTGATACCGAGTTGCACCCAGAGCATAAGGATTTGCCGGAAGGGGAAAACGAGAACGACTGGTGGCCGCATGAGCACTATGGGCAGATGAACGGACATACCCAACTACAGCCTGAAACCCTCAGTGAGGTTGCTCAACAATTGACGCGCTTGGGTTACGCACCCTCGGATGTCGACGCTGTCTTCGGTGAAAACTTTATGCGCATTGCAAAAGCCACTTGGCCAACATCGCCTGTTGCAGACCGCGATGCCGGCGGCGAGTGAAATCGGCAAGCCCGCCGACTCTGTCAGCCCACCCCAGAGTCGGCAAATGACTTAACGCTGGGCAGTCCAGCAAAGTAACGTTGCAGCGCCTTGACTGCCAGGCGAACCTTGGCGGGTTCGCCGTCGCGCCGGGAGGTGACGACCGTCACCGGCAGCTGCGCGAAGTGCCATTGCGGCATGATGCGGACCAAGGCTCCGCGTGTAAGCGCCGGCAGGATATCGGCATAGGCAAGACGTGCGATGCCCATGCCTTGCTCGCACAGTTGCTGCAAGGCAGGTTGGTTATTGCTGGTGACCCTCACGTTGACCCGGACAACCTCGACCTCGCCTGTAACCGTCCTGAGTTCAAGCGCCAATTGCGGCGCCTGTTCCGTTTGCGGGTCTGCACCCTGGGTGTTGTTCACCTCCTGGACTGAAGCGAGCCAGGTGTGCGTGGCCAGGTCGTCCGGTGTGTGAGGCAGGCCATGACGCTCCAGATACTGAGGCGCTGCGCACATCACAACGTCAAGCCCGGTGAGAGGGCGGGCGATCCAGTTGGAATCGGCCATCTTGCCTACGCGGATGGCAATATCGATACGGGTCTCGATCAGGTCAATCATTGCATCGTCTACGAGCAGGCGCAGACGCAGTTGCGGCGCTTGTTCCAGTACCGGCGCGAGCGCCGGGGCGAGGTGCGCGGCGAAGCCCACCGGTGCTGCGATGCGTAGCTCTCCAACCGGCGCATCGCGCGCCACGACAAGCGAATCCGCCGCCGCACTCGCGGCCTCAAGCAAGCGCAAACAATGGGGGTAGCAGCGCTCGCCCGCTTCGGTCAGGGTCAGCTTGCGAGTCGAGCGATTCATGAGGATCACCCCCGCCTGATTTTCCAGGGCGCGGATGGTTTGACTGACGGCAGAGGCGCTGATGCCCAGTCGACGTGCGGCGGCGCTCATGGAGCCTGATGCAACCGTTTGGGCGAAAATAGCGTAGGGCTTGAAATCGTTCATCTTTAATCCTGGCTTCATGATCCTATGAGCCAAGTCTAGATTATCAACGGATCTTTAAGACAGTAACGTGTTGCCATTACTCAACGGATGGAAACACCATGAAAATCGCTTTGATCGGTAGCACAGGTTTCGTCGGCGCTGCGGTATTGGCAGAACTCCTCAGCCGTGACCATGAGGTGCTTGCGTTATCCCGCAAGCCCGTTGACGCGTCAGCCGATGGCGTGAAGGTCGTGACGGCTCAAGTGGATGTGCTCAATGAGTCCGCGTTGACCAAGGCGTTAACTGGACAGGATGCTGTTGTATCTGCGTTTAACCCCGGTTGGAGCGACCCCGATCTGTACCAGAGCTTTATGCGCGGCAGCGCTGCCATAGTGCAGGCGGTGAGTAACAGCGGGGTCAAGCGCCTGTTGGTGGTTGGAGGGGCCGGCAGTTTGTATGTCAGCCCAGGCGTCCAACTGGTCGATACCCCTGATTTTCTCGATCACGTGCCGCCTGCTGTGATACCTGGGGCGCAAGCCGCTCGGGATGCATTGACGCAACTGCGCACGAATACCGCATTGGAGTGGACGTTCCTCAGCCCGGCCGCGTTCCTGACCCCTGGTGAGCGCAGCGGTCAATACCGCGTCGGTGGCGAGCAATTATTGATGGATGGCGATAAACCTGCGGGCATCAGCGTGCAGGATTTGGCGGTAGCTATCGTTGATGAGTTGGAGCGGCCTCAGCACGTCCGCGCACGATTCACGGTGGCCAGTGGGGCATGACTGACGTTGCCAGCCATCCGTCACGATATGCGCTGCAGTGTTTCTGCCGGGAGGAATCGTGGCGCTTGGCCCATGCCTCCAGGTGTGCCTGATGGACATGGCCGCAAGCGCCCAGACGCTGGCGGCTACACTGAACCACAGCGGCTCAGGGGCAACATTTCGGCCCGGCTGCTGTGTTAAGCAGCGGGCCGAATGTTCATTCAAAACACTTGCTGGGTGGGACGGAGCACAATTTCATTGATGTCTACATCGTCCGGCTGCTCGATCGCAAAGGCGATGGCCCGCGCGACCGAAGCAGCGGGAATGGCCTGCTTATAGAAGTCCAATACCGTGTCTTTGGCCGTGCCGGAGGTGCTGTGCTTGAGGTCGCTGTCCACTGCGCCGGGGGCGATGGAGGTAACGCGCACCTTGTCGCCGACTTCCTGACGCAGACCTTCAGAGATGGCGCTGACGGCGAACTTGGTCCCCGAATAAACCGTACCGCCGGGCGCAAACACTTTAACCCCGGCCACTGAGCTCAAGTTGATGATGTGACCGCTTTCCTGTGCCAGGAAGCGGGGCAGGGCGGCGGCGATGCCGTAGAGCGTGCCTTTGAGGTTGACGTCGATCATCGCGTCCCATTCATCGGTGTTGACTTCCGACATCGGCCGAATCGGCATCAGCCCGGCGTTGTTGATCAGTACATCGAGTTTGCCGAAATCCACGACTATTGCAGCGACCACCGCTTCCACCTGGTGCTTGTCTGTGACATCGAGGGTGTAGCCCTTGGCGATGCCACATTGCGCGGTGATCTCAGCCACCACCTCTTCCAGTTTGTCTTTGCGGCGTGCGGCGATGGCCACCTTGGCGCCTCGGGAGGCGAGCACCCTGGCCACTTCGGCGCCGATGCCAGTGCTGCCACCGGTGATCAACACGACTTTTCCTTCAATACCTTGGCTCATGACAGCACCTTTTTCTTTTCGTTAAATTCAGAAGGGGAGTACAGCGGGTAGTCCGTGAAGCCTTGTTCACCACCGCCATACAGGTTGGCGGGATTTAAAGCATTCAGCGGCCAGCCCTGGGCGATGCGCTGGGGTAGATCGGGGTTGGCAATAAAGGGCCGACCGAACGCAATCAGGTCGGCCAGACCCGCGTGTAAAAGGCGTGCGCCGCGCTCGGCGGTGTACAGGCCGGCATAGATGATTTTGCCGCTGAAGGTGCTTCTGACCTCGCGGCGAAACGTTTCGGGCAGGTCCGGGGCATTCGGCCAGTCGGCTTCGGCAATCGACAGGTAAGCGATACCGGTCTCTTCCAGCACCTTGATGGCTTCGATGTATGTTTGATGCGGATCTTCTTCGACGAAGCCGATATACACGCGGTCTTCATCGGTGCTGGTGAACAGCGGTGTAAACCGTACGCCAACACGGTCAGGGCCAACCACGGCACTGACGGCCTGCACCACTTCGCGCAGAAAACGCAGGCGGTTGTGCAGCGAGCCACCGTATTCATCGGTGCGCTGGTTGGCGTGGGCGGAGATGAACTGGTTGACCAGATAGCCATTGGCCGAGTGGATTTCAACGCCATCGAAGCCAGCGCTCAGGGCATTGCGTGCCGCCTGGGCGTAGAGTTCCACCAGTGCTTTGATTTCCGTCACGCTCAGTTCCCGCGGCAGGGAAGGCTCAACCAGCGTGCCGGTACCCGGAGCGGTTTCGATGAAGGCCTTGACCTTCTGGGCCTGGATCGCCGAGGGCGCGATTGGGGCTGCGTTGTCCGGTTGCAGGTCGGTGTGAGACACCCGGCCGACGTGCCACAGTTGCGCGAATATCACTCCGCCTTCAGCGTGTACGGCGTCGGTAACCGTGCGCCAGCCGTTGATTTGCGCCTGGCTGTAAATCCCCGGTGTCCAGGCATAGCCCTTGCCACGTGGTTCAATCTGGGTGCCTTCGCTGATGATCAAGCCGGCGCTGGCGCGTTGCTGGTAGTAGGTGGCCATGAGGGCCGTGGGTACATCGCCGGGCTGGCCACTGCGCTGACGCGTCAGGGGCGGCATGATGATGCGGTTTTTCAGCGTCAAGGGGCCGAGGGTGGTCGGTTCGAACAGGGAACTGTGCTGCATGATTGGATTCCTTTTTTGCGTCAGTCGGGCTTACAGGCCGCCGAGGCTGAGGTACTTGAGGTTCAGGTATTCATCAAGGCCGTGGCTGGAGCCTTCGCGACCGATGCCGCTGTCCTTGACCCCGCCGAACGGGGCTTCCACGGTGGTGATCACGCCGGCGTTGATGCCGACCATGCCGCTTTGCAGGGCACGGGATACGCGGAAGGTGCGGGCCAGGTCGCGGGTGTAGAAGTACGCCGAGAGGCCAAATTCCGAAGCATTGGCAGCGTCGATGGCCTCTTGCTCGGTGCTGAAGCGAAACAGTGCGGCTACCGGGCCGAAGGTTTCTTCGTGGGCGATGAGCATGTCCGAGGTGGCGTCGGCGATCACAGTCGGCTCGAAGAAGGTCGCGCCCAGTGCGTGACGCTTGCCGCCGAGCAATACACGTCCGCCTTTGGCTTGCGCGTCTTGAACGTGGGCTTCCACTTTACTGACGGCGGCCTGGTTGATCAGCGGGCCTTGCTCAACACCTTCATCGAAGCCGTTGCCGACTTTCATCTGGCGTACACGTTCGGTCAGGCGGCGGGCAAATTCGTCGTAGATGCCGTCCTGCACATAGAAGCGGTTGGTGCACACGCAGGTTTGGCCGCTGTTGCGGAATTTGCCGGCGACGGCGTTTTCCACAGCGAGGTCCATGTCGGCATCGTCGAAAATAATCGTGGGTGCGTTGCCGCCCAGTTCCATGGAGAGTTTTTTCATGGTGTCGGCGGACTGTTTGTAGAGCAGCTTGCCCACACGGGTCGAGCCGGTGAAGGTGATTTTGCGCACCAGGGCGTTGGACGAAAACTCGCCTCCGACGGCCGCGCCGTCACCGGTCACGACGTTGACTACACCGTCGGGGATTCCGGCTTGTTGAGCGAGCACGCCGTACAGCAAACCGGAAAATGGCGTGAACTCAGAAGGCTTGATAACGATGGTGCAACCGGCGGCGAGGGCCGGAGCAATTTTGCGCGAGAGCATGGAAAACGGGAAATTCCACGGCGAAATTGCACCGACTACGCCGACGGGTTCGCGGGTCACCAGAATTTGGCGATCCTTCCACGGCGACTGAATGATCTCGCCGTTGATGCGCCGTGCTTCTTCGGCAAACCACTGGATGTAGTCGGCGCCCAGTTTCATTTCGTTACGTGCTTCGGCCAGCGGCTTGCCTTGTTCAAGGGTGAGCATGCTGGCAAGAATGTCGAGGTTGTCGCGAACGATCTGCGCCATGCGCCCAAGCAGGCCTGCACGCTCGGCGGCGGTGGTCATCGACCAGGTAGTAAACGCCAGCTGTGCAGCATCGATGGCGCGGCGGGTTTCAGGGGCGCCAACCCAAGGGATCTGGCCGATCTGTGCTTCGGTGGCCGGGTCAACGACGCCGAAGACCTTGGCGTCATCCGCCGCTACCCACTGACCACCAATGTAGTTGGCTTCCTTCAGCCAGCCGGCGGCTTTGATCTGTTCCAGGTTAAACGTGGTCATGGTGTCTCCAGGGTATCGAGTGGCTGGCACCGCAGTCCCGGTTGGGGCTGCGGACAGCGAAGAGGGGTGCCGTCGGGGCGGGCTCAGGCGTTGAGCGAGTTCAGCTTGGCGATCAGGACCTGAGCGGCTTCGGTGGAAGAACCCGGGTTCTGGCCGGTAATCAGCAGGTCGTCGCTGACGACGTAGGAGGACCAGTCAGCGCCCTTGGAGTACAGGCCGCCATTGGCGATCAGCATGTCTTCAACCAGGAAGGGCACGACGTTGGTCAGGCCGACCGCTTCTTCCTCGGTGTTGGTGAAACCAGCAACTTTTTTGCCAGCGACCAGCGGAGTGCCGTCGGGCTTTTTCACGTGGCGCAGTACGCCGGGAGCGTGGCACACCAGGGCAGCAGGCTTGCCGGCAGCCAGGAATGCTTCGATCAGTTGAATCGATTTTGGATCTTCCGCCAGGTCCCACAGTGGGCCGTGGCCGCCTGGGTAGAACACGGCGTCGAAATCATCCTGGGATACGCTGTCCAGCCGAACGGTGTTGGCGAGCTGGGCGGTCGCCGCGGCGTCTTTCTCGAAGCGGCGGGTCACGTCGGTCTGGAACGATGGCTCGTTGCTTTTCGGATCCAGTGGTGGCTGGCCGCCTTTTGGCGAGGCCAGGACGATGTCGGCGTTGGCTTCGAGAAAGGCGTAGTAGGGGGCTGCCAGCTCTTCCAGCCAGAAACCGGTCTTGCGGCCAGTGTTGCCCAGGGTGTCGTGGGAGGTCAGTACCATAAGAATTTTCATGTTGAGCGTCCTGTTTTCAGTGTGGGGTCGTGGGATCACGACAAATGTTTGAGTAGATTAATTAGACTGGTCGTCTATAAAGTAGGCAGTACTAAATTATTTGGCGGCCTTGATGATCAGGTCCGCGACTTGTTGCGGATAGGACAGCATCGCGACGTGGCTCGCGGGTACTTCCACCGATACGGCATGCATGCGCTTGGCCTGGTCCCGCTGCTGTTGCGGGTTGATGATCGTGTCGTTACCTGCAATGACGGCGAAAGACGGCACGTTGTGCCAAGCCGCCTGCTGCACCGGCTCGCTCAGTGCGCGGCTGTTTAGAGCGCCCTGGGTGGCGGCGACCAGTACTTGTTCATCGTGGGGCAGGTCTGCGGCGAAATACTTGGCGACGCCTTCGTCGCTGACTTTGACATAACCGGCCGCATCCTTGACGAAGGACGACTGGCCTGGGCTTGGCGGGTAATTCTTGACGGTATCCAGCACGGCCTGGCCTTGATCCGGAGCGTAGGCGGCGACGTAGACCAGCGAGTGAACCTTATCGTTGGCACCGGCGTCGGTGATCACCGCGCCACCCCAGGAATGCCCGACCAGCACGACCGAACCGTCGGCATCGTTGATAGCGCGATTGGTGAACGCTACGTCACCGGCCAGGGAGTCCAGCGGGTTCTGCACAGCGACGACTTTCAAGCCGGCTTTTTGCAACAGGGGAATCACTTTGTTCCAGGACGAGCCGTCGGCGAAGGCGCCGTGAACCAGCACCACGGTTTTGGCCGGTGCGCTAGCGGCGGTGTCCTGGGCGGCGGCGATACCGACATGGGCGACGAACGCCAATGAGGAGATGAGTGCAGCCAGCTTGGTACGGGTGTTCATCGCTGTGTTCCTTTTGTCGGGTGGGTGAATGTGTGGCTACTCTAGGCCCGAATAGACCAGTCGTCTACTGTTATTTTAAGGTTTTTTTGTGCGCCGCTTTTGAGCACACAGCAGACGCTCGTTTCGCGATGGCGACGCTCAATTCGATGCCATTGCGCAATTGGCCAGGGAAACACCGATAACGCTTCGATACTGGCGAAAGTGGGAGCATAGAAAATGCCCACGCCGCCGGCGTCGGCCTGCAAGGTGACACTTTTCAACAGAGATCACTGGAATCAATTGAATAAGGAGGAGGGTAGTGATTTGCTTTCAATGAAGACGAATAAGTTATAACTCAACTAAATGAGTATTTAGTCGAGTTATATTTAATAGTTATTAAAGGAGAAGGGTAGTCCGCCAGATGACCGAGGATCAGATCATCTTTGCTCGATATCTTCCTAAGTTGAACTCCATCTCTTAAGCATAGGCAATCAGGACTCAGTGAAATCATATTCAGTGGGTAACCTCGCCTAGGTTATGGGCTTGCGCCATGCCTACTTGGGCAGTGGCAGGCGTTTGACTTGACGATACCTAGCACTAAAGACTGACGATAAAAGCACGATATCAACTTAAGACTGCCGCAATTGCTATTAGCTTTATTGTCAATTCCAGTAGGCGCAGTCATGGCTGGCGAAACAGCACGCAGCAGCACAGCTGTTCACTATGAAAGAAAGGATCTGTACGGCGTTTGGTACATCAACCTAGATGAGGGAAATTCCAAATGAAAACGGCGCGGCAACGGACTACCTGATGGTCAGGAATCAGGACACCTCGCAGAAGATAATTCAGAAGTCCTCTTGGACGTATTACGCCGAACGCAATCTGTTCGAGCAGACCGTCAATGAAGTCTCCATCCAGAATGGCAAATCACCTGCGGAGGTCTCGCACCCGCAGGAAGTCATACGCGCATCGATCAGCCTGGAAAAAATCGGGGATGAGAGTATTGGCATCACATTTAAAAAAGACGATGGCGAGCTCACTGGATATCTCAAAGGCAGCGGCCATATGCTGGATGTGATCACGGGCAAGCAGTAGAGGCTGAGGTCTGTGTCGAAGCGGTTATAGGTGTGTATCAGATTTTGAATCCGTCCCCAGAGCCCTTAAGCTCAGCACATCTTGGTACGCATAATGTATATTATGTTAAATCATGTGTAATGTATTAAGCGTTGGTGTCTCTGTCCGCCGTCACCAACCTATAGCCTTTCGCGAATGCGGAAATTCGAGACCTTCCTTGCGAAATTCGCTTGCGCCCAAGGCTAAGGCTAATTCGCAGAAATTTAGAACAACCTCGCTCTAAAACTTTCAATTTCGAAATTTACTCGCCCTAGAGTCCTTGGAAACCTTAGCCCCGGATATGTCGACGCACACACTGCACCAACCCATCCAGTGCCTGCGACTTCACCGGCGCCAGCACGCAGACCGTGTGCTGACGCTCGCCCTCCGCCACCGTCAAGGTGTAATGCACTTGGCCGGGATTGGCGGCGGCCGGCAAGGCACTTTGCGGTAACTGGAAAAAATCTGAAGCCGCTATCAGTTGCCGCAATTCCTGCTGGTCCTGCTCGGACAAGTTTCCCACCTCCACAGTGCGGGGTTTGGACAAGCCGGGAAAAAACGCCGGACCGCCGTTTTCCGAAATCGAGATATGCATCACTGTTCCTCACTGTAAAAGCGTGTTGTCAGACATCAATGCCCACCGCTTTCCAGCCTTCCTTGACCGCCTTCTGCTCATCCTTGTTCGCACCATAAAGTCGACCGGCGATATCGTAGGTAATCCGCGCAAACCGCAGAAACCCCGAGTTTGGCCGCAAACGCGGGTCGCGCAGGGCGTCGTACCAGATGCGCCCTGCCCGCTCCCAGGCGAACCCGCCGATCAATGTGGCCACCTGATAGAACGCATGGTTGGGGATGCCGGAATTGATATGCACCCCGCCATTGTCGTCATAGGTCTGCACAAAGTCATCCATATGCCCGGGTTGAGGGTCTTTACCCAACAGCTTATCGTCGAATGCAGTACCGGGCGCTTTCATCGAGCGCAGGGCAACGCCTTTGATCTTTTTGGTAAACAACCCCTTGCCGATCAACCAATCGGCGTCCTCTGCCTTTTGTTTCAACGCATATTGCTTGATCAGCGAGCCGAACACGTCTGACATCGACTCATTCAACGCACCGGATTGATTGAAATACATCAGCTTGGCCTCATCCTCGGTGACGCCATGAGCCAACTCATGGCCAATCACATCAAGTGCAATGGTGAACCGATTGAACAGTTGCTGATCCCCATCACCAAAGACCATTTGGGTCGAATTCCAGAACGCATTGTTATAGCTCTGGCCAAAGTGCACCGTAGCGTCCAGCGCCAGGCCGGCATCGTCGATGGAGTTACGGTCAAATACCTGCTCGAAAAAGTCGAACGTGGCGCCCAAACCGTCATAGGCTTCGTCCACCGCCGCATCACCGCTGGCGGGTTGCCCTTCGCCACGGATCAGCTTGCCGGGCAGGCTATCGGTGCCATCGGCGCTGTAGATCGACCTCCGCTTTGCAGCAGCCATCGCCAGGGCCATGTGGGCTGGACCTTTGGCCGGCAGCGCGAGCATGCGCAACGAACGGAACGTGCTGTCCTTGGCGCGGGTGCGTAACGCACAGTCGCGCTGGGCTTTATCGCCGTTGCGCGCGATTTGATCGAGCATATACGGGGGGATAAGGCAGAAAATCGGATTACGACCATGGCGAATACACATTGACCAGCTCCCTTTAGACTCTTGGTGAATATCCAGGCGACCCCTTCAGGATAGTCGCCGCGAGTAAGCGCGTGACGTCAAATGTCATAAACCTGTGTTGCAGTTGTGTTATCCAAGGCCCAGCAAGGAGCACCTGCATGCCTGCACGTAAAGCCAACGTCGACCTGTCGCACCGTCCTCGGCTCGCCGACCTGCGACCCTTGATTCCAGCCAGCCCGACAATGACGCTGATGGAAGCCAGGGCCGCGACCAAAAAGGTCACGCCAGCCGAGGACCTGCAAGACCGGCACGGCTACGCCGACGATTTCCTCAACAACTTCGTCGTGCCTTGGCCCACAGTGGATGAGGCACTGGCCGATGACGTACAAGCGCTGGACACGGGAGGCACACGGCTCGACTACCTGCATTTCTCAGTGACCATGTCACGCTCCCGACGACTGGCGCTCTACGTTGGCGTCAATATCGACGGCGGTCAGCAGGTAGAGGTGCCGCGCAGCAACGATAGCTGGGCCTACGACGGCCGCCTGCCAGTCAGCGCCCAAGTGGGCGACGAGCTCTACGCCAGTAATGGCCTGGACCGTGGCCACCTGGTGCGCCGACAAGACCCCAATTGGGGCGAAGAAGCGACGCTCGCCAACCTCGACACCTTCCACTTCACTAACTGCTCGCCACAGATGAGCGCGTTCAACCAGAAGACCTGGCTGGAACTCGAGGACTACATTCTCGACAACACTCGGCGCTGGAAAGCCCGAGCCACGGTGTTTACCGGCCCGGTGCTGGCGGCCGATGACCGTGTCTACCGTGGCGTCAAAATCCCCAAGGCGTTCTGGAAAGTGGTCGCCTATCTGGGCGATGACGGAAAACCTTCCGCCAGCGCCTATATGATCGACCAAAGCCGCGAGCTGGATCAGTTGGACCTGGTGTTTGGCCAGCTCAGAACCTACCGCCGCAGCGTGCTGCACATCGAACAACTGACCGGCATTCAGTTCGCCAACCTGGCCGACTATGACGGGTTCAGCAACGAAGAGCGCGCGACGGGCACGCACATTGAAGCGCTTATCCAGGGGCCCGAAGATATTCGGCTTTGACCAACAGGTTCAAGGGATCGCTTTAGCGTCAGGAGGAGAAAATTTCTGAGCGCCGTGGTACCGGTTGCGGATGCCTAAGCGGTTGCTGCCTGGCAAGTTGCGCCCGGACTTCGGCGACGGCATCCAGGACCCTCCGCGCCCAGTTCTCATCCTCTGGGTTCACCACAACCACGCGAAAGCCGTGATCATGGCCTTCAAGCTGCACGCCCTCGGAATCATCGACATGCAAGTCGATGTCGAATGCCGGCGGAAATTTCGAGGGCGAGTTCAACAACCCATGCACCGCCAGGGCGCGGTTGTGCAGCACGCTGTTGACCACGCCGTCGACACGGATGCCGTACAGCAGCAACCAACGCTTGATGTAGGACGGTGTTCGACCAGACGAGGTGTAGACCCACACACTGCAGCCCTGGCGCCTTAGCTCGCGGGTCAGCGAGCGTGTGCCCATGCGCAACGGCTCGCCCAGCCACCGGTGCACACAGGCAGGCAGCCAGCTGTGTTCGACCGCGCAGTGGTGGAGCTGACACGCCAAGGTGTCATCGATATCAAACGAAATACGGATGCGCGGACGCGTGGACAGGAGTGCCGGCATGCAAGACTTGATGGCCTGCCACGCCCGCGTGCAGTAAACCTGGCATGTCTGCAGGGTTGGATACCGGCTCATCAGTGGGATCCCTTATAGGCAGGCAGCGATGTTTCGCCCAGGAAAAACACCTTGGGATCGGGCGCCTGCTCTTCCAGGAAGGCTGCATATTTTTTCTTGATCTTGGGCAATTCGTACAAAGCCTTTACACCATGCTTGGCGGAGTTGCGTATCACCGATGAGGGGTTGAAGTAGCCCTCGGCGTTTTCCAGCGTCAGCACAAACGGCGGCAAGCCTGCACGCATGAGCAAATAGCTGACGATAAGCGACCCGCTGCGGTTGTTACCTTCAATGAACAATTGCGGTTTGCTGAGGATGCGCACATAGACACCAGCCGCGCGCTTCCAGACGGACTCGCTGCGATAGGCGCAATACCAGTTGTACAAGTCCTTTATACCCCCCTCAACGTTGTTGAAGAAGTGTTCCTCGGTAGCCGCCAGGTGCTGAGCGTATTCCAGTCGACGTACCGGGTCCTTGCCGCAGAGCACGGTGGCATTGATCTCCAGCATCAGGTTCAGTTGCTGAAGGTCGAACAGGTCGACGCCGCGTGCGACGTAGTCATCAATCAGCGCATAGCCTTCAAGCACATTCTGCAACACCTCGTCGGTCAAGGGGTCACGCTGCTCGGTAAAGTCCCGGCTGAGCTCGGCAAAGCGGCCCTGCACTTTACGCAGTGCGCGTTCAATCGCGGGTAAATCAAGACGACGCGTTGCAGACATTGGCGACCCTGCGAAACAGTAGAGAAGAAAGTAAAACGACCGGATGCCAGCCAACGCTGTTTTTCCGCATTGGTGGCATACGGCCTTGATGGGACCTGTGTTGACTAGCTGAATTTGCCGCTGATGTAATCCTCGGTCATTTTTTCGCGCGGGCTGCCGAAAATCTCAGCGGTCGGGCCCATCTCAACCAGGTAGCCGGTGCGCGAGCCCTGGGAAATATCCACCGAGAAAAAGGCAGTCGTGTCAGCCACGCGAATGGCCTGCTGCATATTATGGGTCACCAGGGCGATGGTGTAGTCCTTCTTCAGCTCGACCATCAACTCTTCAACCCGGCGAGTGGCGATCGGGTCGAGCGCCGAACAGGGCTCATCCAGCAACAGCACTTCAGGTTCGGTGGCGATGGCACGCGCAATACACAGCCGTTGCTGTTGGCCACCGGAAAGTGACAGGCCACTGACCTTGAGCTTGTCCTTGACTTCATCCCATAGCGCGGCGCCTTGCAGGGCGTGCTTGACGCGGTCGCCCAGGTCGCCTTTGTAGCGATTGAGGCGCAGGCCGAAAGCGACGTTGTCGAAGATGCTCATCGAGAACGGGTTCGGCTGCTGAAACACCATGCCGATATATCGGCGCACGACCACCGGGTCTACGCCCTTGCCATAGACGTCTTGCCCGAGGAAATGCACATGCCCCTCAAAGCGAAAACCCTTCACCAGGTCGTTCATCCGGTTGAGGCTGCGCAACACGGTACTTTTGCCGCAGCCGGAAGGACCGATAAAGCCGGTGATCTTGTTTTTCTCAATCGGCACATGGCTATCACGCACCGCCATGAAGTTGCCGTAGAAAATCTTGTCGAGCTTGCAGTCCATGACCACAGGCTCCTGGGTGACAAACGGAGCAGCTATTTGCGCAGTTGATACGTTCAAAGTTCAGGTGCTCCCGTTCTCAATACTTGGGCTTGCCGAAAATGCGGCTCACAATGTTCACCACCAGCACAATCATCACCAGCACCAGCGAAGCTGCCCAGGCGAGTTCGAGCTGGTTATCGAAGGGCATGCCGGAAAAGTTGTAAATCAGCACGGCAAGCGATGCCGTCGGATTCATTACCGCCAGGCTGCCGTCGTGGTAGATCCAGTAGTTGCTGAACAGCGCGGTAAACAACAACGGCGCTGTTTCGCCCGCAGCGCGTGCCACGGCCAGCATCACGCCCGTGAGGATGGCCGGCATGCCGGTGGGCAGAATGATTTTCCAGACGACCTGCGAGCGCGTGCAGCCCATGCCGTAGGCGGCGTCCTTCATGATCTTGGGCACCATCCGCATCGACTCTTCAGCCGTCAGCACGACGATGGGCAACATCAGCACCGCCAGTGCCACGCCACCTGCCGGTGCCGAGTAGGTACCGGTGGTCATGACAACCAGGGCGTAGGCAAATACGCCGGCCAGAATGGACGGCAGGCCCGTGAGCATCTTGGCGGCAAAACGCGCGGCGTTTGCCAGCTTGCTGTCGGGCCCCAGTTCAGCCAGGAAGATGGCGGCCATGATGCCGACCGGCACCGCGATCGCGGCCGCGATACCGACCATCACGAAGGTGCCTGCCATCGCGTTGCCGAAGCCGCCGCCCGTCTCGAAACCAGTGGGCGGCAGCTCGGTGAATACCTCCAGGCTCAGCCGTGCCCCGCCACGCGTGATCAGCATGTAGAGCACGGAAATCAGCGGCACGCTGGCCAGCAGCGCGCCAAACCAGACCAGTGTGGTCAACACCAGGCTACGCAGGGCGCGGCCTTCGAACTTGCGCTGCAGGCTGGGGACGGCGGCTGCAGGAGAGGTGAGGTTAGTCATCATTTGGTACCCCGCTGGGCGTAGAGCAGGATCATCGAACCGATGATGTTCACCAGCAGCGTGATGAACATCAGCACCAGCGCGGCATACATCAACACCTCGATCTCGTTGGGCCCGGCTTCGGGGAAGTTCAGCGCCAACAAGGCCGCCAACGTATTGGCCGGCGCAAACAGAGAAAGCGAAATGTTGTTTGCGTTACCCACCAGCATGGCCAGCGCCATGGTTTCACCCAGCGCGCGGCCAAGGCCAAGGACCAGGGAGCCGAAAATGCCCGTGGCAGCAGACGGCACCATCACCTTGAGAATCGCTTCCCAGTGGGTGGTGCCCATGCCGTAGGCGGCCTGCTTGGTTTTCATCGGTACGCCGGTGAGGGCGTCCTGGGATACGGCGGCGATGGTCGGCAGAATCATGATGGCCAGTACCAGTGCCGCAGGGAGCAGCCCCGGCCCGCTCAACGACGTGCCGAAAAAAGGTATCCAGCCCAGTTCACTGTTCAACCACGCAGTGAGCGGTCGAATCGCCGGGATCACCACGTAGATGCCCCACAGGCCATACACCACGCTGGGGATGGCCGCGAGTAATTCGACGATGGTACGAAACACAGCTGCCAGCTTCGCCGGCAGGAAATCCTGGGTCAGGAAAATCGCCATGCTGACGCCGAAAAAGCCTGCGATCAGCAATGCGATCAGGGCGCTGTACAGCGTGCCCCAAATAGCCGGCAAAATGCCGTACTTGCCTTGATTAACATCCCAGACACTGCCGAAAATCACGTCAAAACCGTGCTTTTCCATGCCTGGAAGGGCTTTGCGTCCTACCTCGAAGACCAAGGCGAAGACCAACGCCAGAATTAGAACCACCCCTATTCGCGCAAGCGCACGGAAGGTGCGATCAACCAGGAAATCCTTTGTAGAGGGCGGCTGGCAGGCGGAATCCGGGTTAACCGGTACGACAAAAGGTGAGTTCATTGGCTAGTTCCGGAACAGGGGGGAAACTCCCCCGGCGTGGCTGAGCGCGTACACCGAGAGAGGCCTCACGAGCGTTACTTGATGTTGGCGGACGCTTTGCGAACCTGATCGACAACCGATTGCGGCAGAGGGATGTAACCCATCGAGTCAGCGATTTTCTGCCCCTCGGTCAGGCTGTATTCAACCATTTCGCGCATGGCTTTGGCCTTGGCCGGGTTGCCGTTGTCCTTGCGGAAGATCATCCAGGTGTAGGAAGTGATCGGGTAGGACTTGGCACCGTCCGGATCCGGCAGCCAGGCCACCAGGCTTTCCGGCATTTTCACTGCTGCCAGAGCCTCGGCACCACTTTCGGCGTTAGGTACAACGTACTTGCCGGCCTTGTTCTGCAACTGGGCGAAGTCAACCTTAGCCAGCTTGGCGAAGCCGTATTCGATGTAGCCGATAGCGCCCGGAGTCTGGCGCACGGTGGCGGTCACACCATCGTTTTTCGGCGATTTGATGAATTTGTCGCTGGCAGGCCAGTTGACGGTGTTGCCTTCACCCAGGTCCTTCTGGAAGGCCGGGTTGATGGCCGACAAGTGCTTGGTGAATACCGCGGTGGTACCGCTGGAGTCTGCACGCACCACAACGGTGATCGGCATGTCAGGCAGTTTCAGGCTCGGGTTGGCTGCGACGATCTGCGGATCGTTCCACTTGGTGATCTTGCCCAAGAAGATGTTGGAGTAAACGTCGCGAGGTAACTTAAGCTCTTTAGGATTGCCCGGAAGGTTAAACGCCAGCACGATTTCACCCGCCGTCATCGGCAGCAACTGCACGCCCTCGGCAACCTTGGCGATGTCTTCATCTTTCATGGCCGAGTCACTGGCGGCGAAATCGACAGTTTTATTCAGGAAGTCCTGCACGCCTGCGCCACTGCCCTTGGATTGATAATCCACAGTGACACCCGCAGTTTTCTTGCTGAAATCCTTGAACCAGGTGAGGTAGATCGGTGCCGGAAAACTGGCACCGGAACCTGTCAGACGTACGCTTTCCTCAGCAAACGCCATGGAACTGGCACAAAGAGAAGCCGCAACGGCGAGTGCAGCAGACTTTATCAAGCTTTTCATTCAGGAAACTCCTTGTGATAACGGGCTCCCGCACTCTGCAATAGGATTGTTACGTTTTTATGAAAATTGAGGGGCGAAGCGCTTTTGTCCCCTTTTACCGCCCCCGCAGCAGCGCGTGCGCGTGTAATTACTTCGTAACAAGTTGCAACTAACACTCTGCCACTCCCCTCCCCGACGCGAGTTCCTCCCATGTACTCAATCGAAGACGCCTTGATACAGCGCATCCACCGTGAGCTGCTTGATCACAGTGACGAAGAATTGGAACTGGAGTTAAGCGAAGACGGGCATGACCTCAATACCCTGTTTGATGAGCACGTTGAGGAAAGCGACGAGAAGGCTGCTCGAAGGATTTACTTCAGCGAACTGTTCCACCTGCAAGGCGAACTGGTGAAGCTGCAAAGCTGGGTGGGCAAGACGGGCCACAAAGTCGTGATTCTGTTTGAAGGGAGGGATGCCGCCGGCAAAGGCGGTGTCATCAAGCGCATTACCCAACGCCTCAACCCTCGAGTCTGTCGCGTCGCCGCGCTGCCTGCACCCAACGACCGCGAACAGACGCAATGGTACTTTCAGCGCTACGTTTCCCATCTGCCGGCGGCCGGTGAAATCGTGCTGTTCGACCGCAGCTGGTACAACCGTGCAGGTGTTGAACACGTCATGGGGTTTTGCAACGAAGGGCAGTACGAGGAGTTCTTCCGCTCCGTACCCGAGTTCGAGCGCATGCTCGCCCGATCCGGCATCCAGCTGATCAAATATTGGTTTTCCATTTCCGACCAGGAACAGCATCTGCGCTTTCTTAGTCGCATTCACGATCCGCTCAAACAGTGGAAACTCAGCCCCATGGACCTGGAGTCGCGTCGTCGCTGGGAAGCTTATACAAAGGCCAAGGAAATCATGCTCGAGCGCACCCACATCGCCGAAGCGCCGTGGTGGGTGGTACAAGCCGATGACAAGAAGAAAGCCCGGCTCAACTGCATCAATCACCTGCTCGGGCAGATGCCCTATGAAGAAGTGGAGCTACCGGTCATCGAACTGCCGCAACGCGACAGGCAGGAGGACTATTCCCGCAATCCAACACCTCCGGAACTTATCGTGCCTCAGGTTTATTGATACGGGCCGAACTGAGCGCGCAAAAAAAAAGCGCCCCTCCATGAGTGGCGCTTTTTCTATATTCACACGGGCTTACGGCCAGGTCAGAAATCGCAAAGTCACTGGCAACGAGCCGGGCACACGAGATGTCATGAATGCAGGGCCTTAACTATCGCGGCAAGCAGCAAGCAGACGCTAGCCACGAGGGTAAGGCGTAATCGCATCGGCATATACCACGCGGGCAAGCTCATAACCCGAGATAGCTGCCTGTCCTGCCGCAGATGGGCAACGAAGCCGAAGACCAACAGCACGCAACCCAAAGGCATTGGCAGTAATGTGGCAATCCAGCCAATAAGCGCGGGAATGACACTCCAGATGAACACGTCGCTGCCCTGCCTGGCGCTCATGCCTTGCACGGTCATGGCGAAGCCCCAGTGCAAGGCGCCGACGAAGCTCAGGATGACTGCGCCGTAGTTAACAAGCGCGACCTCAAACAACTGCCGATAGTCGAGAGAGAATGGGATCAGCAGCGCCAGAAAAATAAACGGCAACAAACCGCCATAACCCAGCAGCCCGACATGCTTTGGCAGAGAGGTTGAAGGGAACGCGTTCATTTGTATTCCTTGCAGTGAGCGACGCTCAAGACTGTAGGCGCAAAAGCCACGCTTGGGCGAGAGATTGATGGCGAGGTGGTGCATGCGGTTCACGAAGCTTGGCGCGGGAGTCCATCGCGCAGCTACTGCATAGCGCCCATTGTCAGTCCGTTTCTTTCAGCATATGGTGTACAAACCTTATACAAGAGCATGGTAGATGTACAACAAAACGAACTGGCCGCTGACGCTCTACTTCGACGGTGAATGCCCTCTGTGTGCGCGCGAAATCAAGCTCCTGCGCGGACATGCCGTCAAGGATCGACTGCTTTTTGTGGACATCAGCAGCCGTGCATTCGACGCCAAGGCGCTCGGGTTCACGTTGGAGCACATGCAATCCTCACTGCACGCCCGCTTTCCTGATGGACGCTGGGTAACCGGTCTGGATGCCACCCTGTGGAGCTGGCGAGCCGCCGGTCTGGGTGTTTGGGCAACGCCACTGACGTGGAGTGTATTGCGCCCGCTGCTTGAAGTCGGTTATCGCCTTTTTTGCCGCTTACGTCCCCATTTGGCGTGGTTACCTCACCCCGATAATGGCCGCCGCTGTGTCGATAACCGTTGCGCGGTGCCGGCGTCAAAACCCGGGTCAGACGAGCAATCCTCGTCGGAAAAAAAGCAGAAATAGAAAGGTTCGCTTTCAGGGATCGCCGCCCCATAACGCGCAGCATGGCTGCGAGGAATCAAGATGAACTCATCATTAGCCGCGTATTACCGTGACATTCTCGTGGGCGTAGGCGAGAACCCAGAGCGTGAAGGGCTGCTGGACACACCCAAGCGCGCAGCCAAAGCGATGCAGTACCTGTGCAATGGCTACACGGTGAGTCTGGACGAAGTGGTCAATGGCGCTTTGTTCGAATCGCAAAACGATGAAATGGTCATCGTGCGCGACATCGAGCTGTACTCATTGTGTGAGCATCACATGCTGCCCTTCATCGGTAAGGCGCATGTCGCGTACATTCCCACAGGAAGGGTACTTGGCCTGTCGAAGGTCGCCAGAGTGGTGGACATGTTCGCCCGCCGCCTACAGATACAGGAGAACCTTACAAAACAGATTGCCGACGCCATTCAGCACGTCACCCGTGCCGCAGGGGTGGCGGTGGTGGTTGAGGCGAAGCACATGTGCATGATGATGCGCGGCGTGGAGAAACAAAATTCAGTGATGACCTCTTCGGTGATGCTGGGAGCTTTTCGCGAGTCGTCCGCTTCTCGTCAAGAGTTTCTGCAACTGATAGGGCGAATAGGTTAATACCGAAAAATCGCATCACACTGTGGGTGAGGCTAAATGAATAGTGCCTTCAAGATGAACTCCTTTGGCGACGGCTATCGTGCCTTGGTGATTGGCGCCAGTGGCGCACTGGGTTCGGCTTTTTGTGAGTTGCTCAGTCAGGATCCACGGTGTGCGTCTGTTCGCCAGCTGGGGCGCAGCAGTTCTCCAAACCTCAATCTAGAGGACGCCGACAGTATCGCCAGGGCGGCCTCCGAATTAGCTCAAGAAGCCCCCTACCAGTTGATTTTGCATGCTGCCGGCCTGCTCCATCGCGACGAAATCAAACCCGAAAAAAGTTACTCCGCTATTGAAGCGGGTACGCTCCAGGCGCTATTTCAAGTCAATACAATCGGGCCTGCGCTGGTTCTGCGTCATTTTTTGCCATTGCTTGATCCTCGTGGCGCGATGGCGATGCTCTCTGCCAAGGTGGGTAGCATCGGCGATAACCGCCTGGGCGGCTGGTACTCCTATCGCGCCTCCAAGGCAGCACTGAACATGATGATTAAAACGGCTGCCATCGAACTGGCACGAACGCGGCCTCAGATCCGAGTGTTGAGCCTTCATCCCGGCACCGTTATTTCGGGCCTGTCACAACCCTTTCGTGGCGCCTCTGAAGCCAGGCCGGCAAGCATTGCGGCACATGAGCTGTTATGCCTGATTGACCGCTTGACCCCTGCTGACAGCGGCAATTTTTTCTCCTATAACGGAGAACGCCTTCCTTGGTAGACAGGGAGATTTGTATAGAACGTTAACCGCTGAATTCCAACACCCTCGCCCGACGCCACTAAAGCATGTGTCACAGCATCCGCCGCATTCATGAAGCTGGCTCATGACGCCATGCAGGTTATGCCTCTTAATCAATGGATCTCGGTTCCCTACCATGGACTGACCAGGTGTGCGGGTAACCGATTTGGCCCGTGAACACCTCCAGATCCCAATTGGAGCGCTCGATGAAAATGCTCACCGCTATGACTTTCGCCCCCCTCCTCCTCGCCGCTGCCGTGGATGCAGACCAAGGTCTGCCGCGCCCCGACCCGAAGCCATCTTCCGACACGCTTGAAGTCACCCCGCAGCTCTACAAATACACCACCGAACTGCTGTTCGGCGAAGTCTGGAAGCGCGCAGAGCTGATACCGCGAGACCGCAGCCTGATCACCTTGTCAGCCCTGATCGCCAGCGGCCAGATCCCGCAACTCACAGAGCACATCAAGCTGGGGCTCGACAATGGTCTGGCGCCCAGTGAGATCAGCGCCTTGATCACTCATCTGGCGTTCTACTCAGGCTGGCCTAACGCGATGTCGGCGGTCGGGGTCGCAAAGCAGATATTCAGTGAACGCAATATTCCTGCTGATCAGATTTCACCACCCGCTGGCACGCCCCTTACACTTGACCCGGAGAGTGAGGTAAAACGACGAGCCGCAGTCGAGGCGGGGGTTGGTGGGGTCGCTCCGGAGCTGGCCCGTTACACCAATGATGTGGTGTTCGGCGACCTCTGGCGACAAAGCAATCTGAGTGCCCGTGACCGCAGCCTGGTTACCGTGGCGGCGCTTATTGCCCAAGGCCAGGTTGCGCAGTTGCCGTTCCACCTCAACCGAGCCATGGACAACGGCCTGAGCCAAGCCCAGGCCGCCGAAGTGGTTACCCATTTGGCGTTCTATGTTGTCTGGCCGAAGGCGATGTCCGCCGTGCCAGTGCTCAAGGACAGTTTCGCTTCGCGCCTGTGAGCTTATTGCGATAAGCCGACTAACGTATTGGAGCTGTTCGGCCATTAGCCGTGCTATCGAAAATGTTACCTCAGCTCATGGGCAATCGAACCCTACAGCCTTCAGGGCCGCTTCTGCAATGTGCTGATCTTGGACGTAGGTCCCTCCGGAAATGCCAATCCCACCCGTCAACTTGCCATCGACTACAAGCGGGTGCCCTCCCCCAACTGCAAGCAGCCGCGGTAGCATGGTTGCCGCAAAGCGCTGTGAGTGAGGAACTGCAGCGCGGTCAATTGGTAAGAGCAGGTGGTGACGAGTGGAGCACGCGACTGGAGATACGCTCCTACTGCTCCTTAACCAATGAAAATCCCACCATGCGTAGTTTATGGAAAAACCTGGAAGGTGCCTCCAAAGATCTACAAGGCAGAAATGGGCCCAAAATTCATTCTCTTTAAGTGGTGGAATCACCCCGTCGGCGCGTGGGAACTTGCGCGCCGACTCATTGCGCAGTATTGCACCGTCAACTGACACCGTTCCCTCGCACGCACACTGGCCGTTCTACATTTGAAACTGCTTGACCAGCCGATTCAACTCGACCGCAAGTTTAGTCAGTTCAGAGGTGGCAATGGCTGTCTGACTGGATCCCTCTGACGCTTGATTTGACAAGTCTCGAATGCTGACAAGGCTGCGATCCACTTCCCTGGCCACTTGGGCCTGCTCTTCCGACGCGGTAGCGATCAACACGTTTCGCTCGGTGATGTTATCAATGGATTCAGTGATTTCCACCAATGCACTGCCTGCCCCTTGCGCAGTTTCAAGTGTTCTTTGAGCTTGGGCGTTGGTGTGAGTCATTGCCGATACAGCCGCCCCTGTTCCTTTCTGAATCGAGCTGATCATCTGCTCAATTTCACTGGTGGATTGCTGCGTACGATGAGCTAACGCCCTCACCTCATCCGCCACTACTGCGAAGCCTCGACCGGCCTCACCGGCACGTGCCGCTTCAATGGCAGCGTTCAAGGCAAGAAGGTTGGTCTGCTCCGCGATCGCGCGTATCACATCCAGAACCTTGCTGATGTCGGTTGCCATAACGGCGAGCCCTTGTACCTCTAAAGACGTGTCTTCGACATTTGCGACCATCAAGCTGATGGCCTTAACGGTTTCATCTACGCGTGCACGACCCGCCAAGGCGGCGGAATTGGATCGATTGGCTGCTTCAGAGGCTGCTGAGGAATTTCTAGCCACTTCTTCCACAGCTGCGCTCATCTCGGTGACGGCAGTAGCGGCCATCTCCACTTCGTTGTTCTGACGCAGCATGCCTTTATTGGCATCCTCAGTGACGGCATGCATTTCTTCAGAAGTCGATGCGAGTTGATTGGACGAATCAGTTATCAAGGAAAGCGTACCTCGCAGACCTTGTTGCATCGCCTTCAGCGCCTGCATGAGCCTGGCAACTTCATCATGCCCCTGCACGTCGATGACTACACTGAGATCGTTCTTGGCAATACGCTCAGCGATGGCCAGTGACTGACTAACGGGGCTCGTGATACTACGGGTATACATGAGAGCCAGAGCAATGGCTGCCAGGGTACTGACCAAAATAAAGCCACCCACAATCAGTTGTGCCTGGGCGTGAATACGAGAGGCTTCCTCACCGGCCTTTTTAGCTTTGTCATTGTTCAGCACGATGAGTTTTTTAATATCACGCTCTACGGCATCTGCCGTTTGCTTCATTGCTTCGTTGGACAACTTGACAGCGTCATCCAGGCTGCCGGAAGCAATCAGTGACAGGTACTGATCCTGTACTTGCTGATAAGCGGCATAGCTTTGGGACAGCTCACCAAACATCTGTTTTCCCATAACAGTCACTATGTGCGTCTGAAGGTTCGACAGAAGTTCCTGGACGTTTGCACGAGCTTTCCTGACGTCCTCAAGCGCTTGAGTCTTACGCTCTGCTGGCTCTACAGGATTACGCAACCGCGCGTTGCCGCCTCTAATACTTATAAACTCCCTGTCGATCGTGCCCAGCAAAGATATGCTGGGCAGTACGTTGGTTTCCAAAAACTTTTCAGATTCGTTCAAACTTCCCACCTGCTTGAGGGCGATGAGCCCCAACGCAATAATCATCAGGCAGAAGAATCCGAAGCATAGCGCCGAGCGTGGAGCGAGGTTCAGCTTGCGCAATATCATAATAATATCTCTCTCGGTTTTTACCTGTCTCGACGCTTGCGAGCAGGTCTGAACCTGCCGTTCGTCACCTCAGGGACTACAGCCAATAAACACGAGATTTCACAGGCTAAAAATATGTAGCCGAATGTGACCGCTGTTGATTCGAGGAGCGCTACCGCACGTGCAAACTCGAGAACCGGGATTGCCAGTTGGGCCAGCCATTCTTGTCACCTCGACCCTCGGCTCCGTCAGCGCACGTGGCCTCAAACAACCCCATAAATCGCGGAAACCACCTGCATCGTCGCCTCTTCAAGCGTCCCTTCGTTACGGCATAAAACCCAACCGTGTTGCGCAGCCGCGCGCTCGAACGCCTGGGTACACGCGACATGCTCTTCCAGCCGATGGATCACCGTACTGCCCAGCCCACGCTGGCGTTGCGCTGCCCTCGCCCATGAAATTTCAGGGTCGGTCACAACCCCCACATGCAGGTCCGGCACTTGCACGTTTCGATCTCTGTTTAACTGCAAAATCTCTGCAAACGGCACCGTGCGGCGAAAGGCTGCGTCTGAGGGGTACCAGCGGTCGATCAAGATGATGCTGTCGGCGGGTTGTTTGGTGAGTACGTGCCGGGAAATCCAGTGACGACTGTCGGCCAGACGTTCGCATACCTGCCACTCCAAATCCCGGGAGGGATTTTTGACGAGTGTGTTCACCAGGGCCATGGTTTCACTTCGGTAGGGGTCGCTTTTTTTCTCGCACAGGCGGATGACCTTTTTGTTGTCCGCCCTCAGTGCTGTGGTAACCGCCTCCAATAGCGTGGTTTTACCCGTGCCCTTTGGCCCATCCAGAGAAATAAATAGCGGACGATTCATGCTTCACGTAATGATTGAGAGTGGAGAGCCCTGGTGAACAGGCAGTGACGAACACTTTAACTGAATCAGTGGCTGATTCGACAAACCCGCGTCTGTCGCCCACTCTCTCCCATGCAACCGAGCCTTCCACCCTGCTCCCTGTCGAGGTCTCAACTGGATTACTTCGCCGCCCTCACCGCGTTCGTCGAAGCCGCCGAAGGCAATAACTTCTCCCGCGCGGCCGATCGCCTTGGCATCAAGGCCTCCACCGTTTCGCGCTACGTGAAAGACCTCGAACAGGATCTGGGCATTGCGCTGTTCAATCGTTCGACGCGCACGCTTCACCTGACCGAGGGTGGCCAGACGTTTCTGGTGCACGCCCGCCGCGTGCTGGATGAGCTTGAGCACGCCAAGGCCGCCACGTCGGCGTTGAACCAGCACCCTCGTGGCGTGCTGAAACTCAACTTGCCGCCGGCATTTGCCCGTCACCATATTCTTCCGGCCTTGAACGACTTTCTGGTGCGCTACCCGCAGATCAGCGTCGAACTGGTTCTGGATAACACCCAGGTCAACCTGATTCATGCCGGCGTCGATCTGGCGATCCGCATTGGCGCGCTGGCCGATTCCACGTTGAAAGCGCGCAAGCTCAGCGACGGCGAGTACCGCGTGGTGGTCAGTCCGGCCTTTTGCAACCTGCACCCGCCGCCGGTAACGCCAGCCGACCTTGCTGGTGTACCCGCCGTACTGGGTACCGGTGCTGCGGGCGATATCACTTTCGTCTGCGGGCCTCAGGTGTCACCGCTCGTGCATGCCGGCTGTATCCGCATAAATGACTTGGACGCGCAGCTGATTGCAGCGCGCCAAGGCTTGGGTTTTGCCCTGTTGCCGGACTGGCTGGTTGCGCGAAGTATCCAGGCCGGCGACCTGGTGGTCTGGCTGCCGGCATGGAGCATCCGCAGCGTTGAGCGGGAGTTTGCCGTGTGGTTTGTCTACCCGCCCAAGCGCATCGTGTCTTCCAAAGTCAGGTGTTTTATCGACTTTATCGTCGAGCGATTGGGCGAAACGCCGGATTGGAAATGACTCAGCTGAAGCGAATATCCAGTGCTCGCAGGTAAGTTTGCAGCCCCGCATCCTGAATAGGGATCAGGAACGCCTCGGTGTCGGATTCATTAAAGTGTGCATGCCAATAACCCGGTGGCGTCACAAACGCCAGGCCGGGCGACCAGTCGACGCGCACCGGGTTACGGATTTGCCCATCTGCCGCAAGCTCGGTGCCCACCAATGAGTAACACCCCACCGGGCAATCAATGATGAAATCCAGCGCAATCGATTGATGCCGATGGGGCTTTTGCACAGAGCCCGGCGGCAAAATCCCATACATCGCCCACAGCACATGAGTCACCGTGCGCGTCTGTGGAAAGTGGCGATTGCCCAGCAGGATACTGATGCGACTGCGGTCCTGTGCACGAGGATCATCAGCCGCCTCACGCAGCTTCGCGTTCGCCAGCTCGGCGGGATACAGCGTCGGGGCGAAGCGATCTGTGCTGGCGGTGACTCCCAGATAGCGCAGCAGCGGCTCGTCATGCACATAGTAAAGGCGCGCATCCTGGGCGGCGCTGAACTGCGCCGCCTGTAAACCCGGCAACGCAATAAAGCAGCCCCTGGACCATTCAATCTCATGCTCGCCCTGAGTGACACGGCCCTCCCCGGCGATCACATAAAACACTTGCGAGGTCGCGTCGGGTTGCAGGGTGAGCGTGTCGCCGCCGTTAAGACGCATGAAGTTCGCGCAAAGCCCGGGTCCCGTTGCCGGCCCCTCACAGCCCAGGGCTTCACTGAGGTCCAGCGGTACGACGCGAGAGGGGCCGCTGTCATACAGCGAGGCGGGAAAGCTGTGGTAAGGAATTCGCGGGATCAGGTTGGCACTGATGGGGTTGGCCGCTTTGCTGTACTCGAAATACTCGGCGTCTATCTGGTGACTATCGGTCAATGCGGGCTGGAATTCACGGTTCATCAGGTTCACCTCAGTCTTGTGCTGTGTCCCGCAGCGGCCTGGAACCGACTGCGGTGGTGAACTCACTATAGGCAGTGCCCCTGACTGGATTAAGCCCCCGGCCTGCACAGCAGTTATGCCAAACGGGGAATCGATGGCTTCTGGTTGCCGGAGTATCAAGCGTGAACAGAGGGTTTCCTGCGCCCCAGCGTCATCGGGTGTTGGCTATCACGCCGCGCATGTACTGATCCAAATCGCGAAAATCATCCACCGTCCAGGCGTGTGGCGGGACCTTTACACCATTCTCGCGCAGGGTTTTCGGAATCAGGTTGCCATTGGGGCGAAGGATTACCGAAGACACGATAACGCCCGGGTAATCATTGAGCCGTTTTTTAAACGCAACCGTGGTGAGGTCCGGCGTAGGGGGGTTGCTCTTCGCTGCAAGAGGGCCGGACGCTTTTATGTCGGCGCCGTGGCACATGGCGCATCGCTGTACAAAGAGGTTTTTGCCATTATTCACGTCCGCCAGGGACAGTGATGTTTGCATCAACGCCAACAGGCCTAGTATTGCCATACCTGGCGTTTTCAGGGTCATTACACCCATCACAGTGTCGACGTACAGCGAAGGCTGATCATGCTAATTCCTTTAGCGGTTATCTTTTTTCGGGGCTGAAAAACGGCGCTGACTGTTCAGCGCCGGACACTTTCGGTTTTGCCGCAGTACCTGTCAACGACGCAAATCAAATAGACCCACGTATTCAGCGCCACTTGACGCTTGCTGTTTACGCGCCTCAACGCCTGTCATCCGCTCGCAACATTTCCCAGCCTAGAATCCCGGCCGGAGACCAGCCACACGGGCCTTCCCCTGACGCCAACACGTCAACCCCTTATCGAACACCGCTCCATCGAATATCAGCACCGGCCTTTGAGGTTCATCTTCGGGCCGTTTTTCAAGGACTGAAATCTACGCGCGTAGATAGCTGTGGAACACAGGGATCGAGCGGTGATCGGCACATCCTCAGATCAGGAGTTCAGTGATGTCCACGGTAGAAAATACCGCCCACCCCGCCGCGTATGCAGGCCGTGGCGCAGCGGATGAAAGTTTGGCAACACCGCGCGGGCGCCGAGAGATGTACCGCGCGACCCTCGCCTGCTGGCTTGGCACGGCCATGGAATACGCCGACTTTGCTCTGTATGGCTTGGCGGCCGGGCTGATTTTCGGCGACGTGTTTTTCCCTAACGTCACCCCGGCCATGGCCTTGCTCTCGACCTTCGCTACCTGGTCGGTCGGCTTTGTGGCGCGGCCCATCGGTGCGTTGTTCTTTGGCTGGCTGGGCGACCGCAAGGGCCGCAAAGTGGTCATGGTGTACACCGTGGTGCTGATGGGCGCTTCTACCACCCTGATCGGCTTGATCCCCAGTTACGCCTCCATCGGTATCTGGGCACCAGCGTGCCTGGTGCTGCTGCGGTTTACCCAAGGCTTTGGCGCTGGCGCCGAGCTGGCGGCGGGCACGGTGATGCTGGGCGAATTCGCACCGGCCAGGCGCCGAGGGTTGGTGTCTTCGGTCGTCGCGTTGGGCTCCAACAGCGGCACGCTGTTGGCCTCACTGGTGTGGCTGGCGGTCATACAGATGGATCAACAGCACCTGCAGGACTGGGGCTGGCGCATTCCGTTCCTGTGCAGTTCGTTGATCGCGCTGGCCGCTTTGTGGCTGCGGCGCAACCTGCGTGAAACGCCGGTGTTCGAGCGACGAAAAGCCGAGCTGCAAGCCCAGCGCGACAGCAGCAGAGCCGCCCTGCCCCAAAGCGCACCCTCAGCCGGGTTCTGGAAAGGCAGCCGCGCGTTCCTGACCATGGTCGGTTTGCGCATCGGTGAAAACGGCCCGTCCTACCTGGCTCAGGGCTTTATCGTTGGCTACGTGGTGAAAGTGCTGACAGTAAACAAGTCAGTCGCGACTCAGGCGGTATTGATTGCTTCGATTCTTGGTTTCCTGATCATCCCGCTCGCCGGCTGGCTGTCCGACCGCTTTGGCCGTCGCGTGGTGTACCGCTGGTTCTGCCTGTTACTGATGCTCTACGCATTCCCGGCGTTCATGTTGCTCGACTCCCGTGACCCCATGATCGTCACCGCCACCATGGTGGTTGGCATGGGCCTGGCTTCACTCGGCATCTTCGGTGTGCAAGCCGCGTGGGGCGTGGAGATGTTCGGCGTAAAAAATCGCTACACCAAGCTGGCGATGGCCAAGGAACTCGGCTCGATTCTTTCCGGTGGCACCGCGCCGTTAATTGCGGCAGCGCTGTTGTCCTGGACGGGGCACTGGTGGCCGATCGCAACCTACTTTGCCGCCATGGCCGGCGTCGGTTTCTTCACCACCTTTATCGCCCCGGAAACCCGAGGGCGCGATCTCAACGCCGTGGAAGATGCCATCTAACGCCACTCCCCTTTCGTAAACACCCGCACTGCCAACGCCTCATAGAAGGCGTCAACCCGCACGACTGTGAACCCACAGCCGGGCAAAGCCATGCCTGAAAAACGGCCATTTGACAGGAGCTTCGTCATGAAAAGATCCACTCTCGCACTCGCTATAACAGCCACCGCCTTGACCCAGCAGGCACTGGCCGCAGGGTTTATCGATGACAGCAGCGCGGCCATCAGAGCGCGCACGTTTTACCTGCGCAGTGATAACCCGAACACCCCCGGCGTCGATCAAAACGAACTGACTCAGGGTTTCAAGCTCGACTACCTGTCAGGGTTTACCCAGGGCACCGTAGGCTTTGGCATCGATCTGCAGGCGATGCAGGCGTTCAACCTGTCGGGCGGCACCCAGCACCCGAATGCCACCACCCAGAATTCCCTCGCTCCGGTCAGCTCCGACGGCAGCCCGGTCGATAACTGGAGCCGCCTGGCCGGGAATGCCAAAGTGCGCCTCTCCAAAACCGAGTTTCACGCAGGCGGTGCGCTCTCCCCCAACCTGCCCATCCTCGTCGCCAACGATGGTCGCCTGCTGCCGCAAACCTTTGAAGGCGTGACCATGACCTCCAAAGACATCGACAACCTGACCATCAACGCCGGGCAGCTCGACCGTTCCACCGGCCGCGCTTCGTCCAACTCCACTCAGCTCGCCGTCGCAGGCGGCACCGAAGGCAGCAAGTTCACCTACGCCGGCGCCGACTGGAAACTCAACAAAGACACCACCGTGCAGCTGTACCGCGCCAACCTCAGCGACTATTACAACCAGACCTTTCTCGGCCTGCTGAATACCACCCAGCTCGACGTCAATTCACGCTTCAAAACCGATCTGCGCTACTTCAACAGCACCGCTCAAGGCAAGAACGGTCAGCCCGGCTACGTGTTCAACAACAACGGCGGCTACGCCAGCAACCCCGGCAAAGTCGACAACACCACCTGGAGCGCTGCGTTCACCTACTCCCTGGGCGGCCACGCGGTCATGTTGGGCCGCCAGCAAGTCTCTGACTCAGGCGGCGTGGTCTACCTCAACCAGGGCAGCGTGCTCGACGGCGCCGGCAACAACGAAGGCAATGGCGGCGCGAGCGTGTACCTGATCACCGACGTGATGGACAACTCCTTCATCCGCGCCGGCGAAAACACCAACTTCGGTCAATATTCCTACGACTTCGCCGCACTCGGCATTCCCGGCCTGACCACGTCGGTGCTCTACTTGCACGGCGACAACATCCGCTCCGCCGGTGGCGAGCGCTACTCGGAATGGGAGCGCGATGCGCGCATCGACTACGTGGTGCAAAGCGGCGCCCTCAAAGGCCTGGGCGCGTCCCTGCGCGAAGGCAGCTTCCGTAGCGGCATCCCCAACGTCGGCGCGGTTGATCAGGCGCGCGTGGTCTTCAGCTACACCTACGCGATCTTCTGAAAAAAGGGCTGCGGGTGATCACGCAAACGCATCGCCGGTCATCAAACTGCAATAAAACCGAAGGGATAATGTCGCTTATGAAAAGCCGGTTTTAGGCTTCACCTTCAAGCCCTTTTCTATTTTTTTAACGCACGGGTCTACGCGGGTAGACCCCTCGCCAAACGCCTCTAAACGGGAAGGTCACTTTGACCAAACAACACGCAAGCCGCGCCACCCGCGATGATGTCGCCCGTGAAGCCGGCACCTCAGTGGCGGTCGTCAGCTACGTGGTCAACAACGGCCCCAGGCCCGTCGCCAAAGCCACACGCCAACGCGTACTGGACGCCATCAAAGCCACCGGTTACCGCCCCAACGGCGTGGCCCAGGCGCTGGCCTCCGGCAAGACCAAAACCTACGGGCTGATCGTGCCGAACATCTCCAACACCTTCATCGCCTCCTTTGCTCATGCCCTGCAACAAGAAGCGCTGGACAACGGTCTGGTGATCCTGCTGGGCGACTCCGGCGACTGCCGCACCCGCGAACTGAGCCTGATCAACAGCCTGCTCAGCCAGCGCGTCGACGGCCTGTTCTACACCAGCGTCGACCGCCACCCGCATATCGACCTGATCCAGGCCAGCGGCACACCGTTTGTGATGCTCGACCGCGTCGACCCCGAACTGCGCGTGAACATGCTGCGCGTGGACGAGCGCGCCGCAGCCCGGCAAGTCACCGCGCACCTGCTCAGCCACGGCTACCGCGACATTGGCATCATCAGTGGCGAGCCGGAAATGCTCAACGCCCAGGACCGTCTCAACGGCTGGCGCGACGCATTGGCCGACGCCGCACTTGAAGAACACCCCGAATGGATCTTCCCCGCCAGCTACACCCGCCAGGGTGGGTATGACGCCACGCGACAGATGTTGGCCAACGGTCGCCCTCCCCGCGCGCTGTTCTGCTCCAACGAAGCCCAAGCCATCGGCTGCGTGCGGGCATTGTCGGAACACAACCTCAAGGTGCCCGAAGACATCGCGCTGGTGTGCTTCAACGGCACCGAAGCCTCGGCGTTCTGCACCCCGTCATTGACCACCGTGTGCCAGCCCGTCAAAGACATGGCCAAAGCCGCCATTGCCATGCTGCTCGCCTGGGATGGCGACGTGAAGTTGCAGGAGTTTTCCCATCGCCTGGTACTCGGCGAATCCTGCGGATGCACGCCGGTAAAAACACCGCGAGCCTGAAAACAAGAAGGTGAAATGAAGCGTTTAATCATTGATTGCGACCCCGGCAACGGGATTGCAGGGGCAAATGTTGACGACGGCCTGGCACTGGCGCTCGCATTGGCAGCGCCCGAACTGTCCCTTGAACTGGTCACCACCGTCGCAGGCAACACGCCGAGCGCCGTGGGCTACAACGTCGCCAAAGACCTGATGGCCCGCGTCGGCCGCGCGATTCCCGTCGTACAAGGCAGCACCCAGGCACTGCAAGAACCCGACGCCCTGTGGCGCGACGCACTGGACAACAGCGTGCACAAACGCCAACTCGCGCATATGTGGCAAGACGTACGCGCCCCGCAAGCCTTTCAGCCACCCGCCTTGCACGCGGCAGACGCAATCGGCCAACTGATCTGCGCCAACCCCGGCGACATCACCCTCGTGGCCATCGGCCCCTTGACCAACGTTGCGCTAGCGCTGCAACGCTACCCCGCCATGGCCACCGCCGTCAGCCAGATCGTCATCATGGGCGGCGTGTTTGCCCTCGACGACTACATCAAGGACACCAACTTCGGCTTCGACCCCGAAGCCGCCCACCAGGTGCTGACCAGCGGCGCGAACATCACCCTGGTGCCACTGGACGTCACCACCCAAACCCTGATGACCCACACCGACCTGAATCGCATCGCTGCGCCGGGTACACCACTCGCTGAATTTATCTGCGAAACCTTCCGGCCGTGGATCGACTACTCGATGACCACCCGTGGCCTGGCGGGGTGCTGGATTCACGATGCACTGGTGATTGCCTGGCTGCTGGATCCCGAGGTTGCCACGGCCAGTGCCTATTTTACCGAAGTGGAGCTGCGCGAAGGCCGCGCACGCGGTAAAACCTGGCGCTACAAGCAGCCATTGCGCCTCGATATCGGCATATCGGAGCCCACCGGCCGCCCGATCAACGTAATGCAAACCGTGGACAACGGTCGGCTGCTGGCACTGATAGAAAGGTATTTGGGCGCTTCCATGCCCTGACCGTAAAGCGAAGATCCATGTAGCTGACGCATACCTCATGCTCAAACGTCATAATGCCCGGCCTGTCTGCGTGGTAACCTCGCGCCACCACGAATAGACATTGATCGTCACTCGACGATGACCAGAGCCAGGAAAGAACATGCCGAAAATCTCTCACTCAGCATTGCGCCGCAATTTCCGTGAACTGCTTGCAAAGCCCATCTGCGTTGAAACCGCCTCCGTCTTTGACCCCATGTCCGCGCGCATCGCCGCCGACCTGGGCTTTGAAGTCGGGATTCTCGGTGGTTCCGTCGCCTCCTTGCAGGTACTCGCAGCCCCGGATTTTGCGCTGATTACATTGAGTGAGTTCGTTGAGCAGGCCACCCGCATCGGCCGCGTCGCCCAGCTGCCGTTTATTGCCGACGCCGACCACGGCTACGGCAACGCCCTCAACGTAATGCGCACCGTCGAAGAGCTTGAGCGCGCCGGAGTGGCAGCGCTGACGATTGAAGACACGTTGTTGCCGGCGCAATTTGGCCGCAAATCCACTGACCTGATCTCGATTGAAGAAGGCATTGGCAAGGTCAAGGCGGCACTCGAAGCGCGTGTCGATCCCGAGCTGTCGATCATCGCTCGCACCAACGCTGGCGTGTTGCCGACCGAAGAAGTGATTGAGCGAACCAGGGCCTACGAACAGGCCGGCGCCGATGGCATCTGCATGGTGGGCGTCAAAGACTTCGACCACCTCGAGCAGATCGCCGAAAACCTCACCGTGCCGCTGATGCTGGTGACCTACGGCAATCCGAAACTCAACGACAGCGAGCGCCTGGCCAAGCTCGGCGTGCGCATCGTGGTCGCCGGCCATGGCGCCTACTTTGCGTCGATCAAAGCCACCTACGACAGCCTGCGCGCCCAGCGCAAACTAACCCACAGCACCGACAACCTCGGTGCTACAGAGCTGACGCATACCTACACGCGGCCGGAAAGCTACGTAGCCTGGGCGCAAGAGTTCATGGACGTCAAAGAGTAAGGCCCCTCTCTGTATTCGCCCTGCAATGCCTTCAATTGCAGGGCTGGCCTCTCTCCCCGCTGCACATGCCTCGATTTATCAATTTCCCAACGTTACGTTGAGCACATAACGCACGTCAGGGGAAACTCCCAGGCATGGGCTGGCATGCCGTTTGCTGCTGTGTAGTCAGAGGGCAACAAGCCCCTCGACTTGAGCAGAAACGACCCAGGGGTACATGCCATGCACAGTTTGTTTTTTGCCACCGGCCAAGTCATCAGCAGCCGGGTACAGCCCCTTGATGCAAATGAACAACCTCACAGCGAGAGCCTGTTGTCCCTTGAATGGCAAGCGCGGCTGGCGATTGCCCTGTCGCTGTGTGCCCTCGGTGGCTGTGTCGTGCTGTGGTTGCTGGGTGTGTGAAGCCGAACCAAAACGGTGCACCTAGCGGGCCTGCCTGATCAAATCGGCGGCTTTTTCGCCAATCATGATGCACACCGCATTGGGGTTGCCCGAGATCAGCGTCGGCATGATCGACGCATCGGCCACGCGCAGCCCCTCAATACCCCGCACTTTCAAATCCGGCCCCACCACCGCCCTGTCATCAACGCCCATGCGGCAGGTGCCTGCCGGGTGCAACGCGGCGTGAGCCTGTTCGTGGCAAAACTGCTTCATCGCAGCTCGTGTGCGCACGGCAAGGTCGGGCACATGCCGCCTCGCGACGTAAGGTTTGAAGGCGGCCTGGGCCATGATTGCCTCGCCCACCAGGCAACCGTCCACCAGGCTTTCAATGTCATAGGGGTCGGAAAAATAGTTGGGTACGATGCGCGGCGGCGCCAGCGGGTCGGCTGAATACAACTCCACATAACCCCGGGAACGTGGCCGTATCTGCCCCAGGTTCAAGGTGCAGCCGTTGCCTCCCGGCACTGAATCCACGCCTTCTTCGATGCCTGCGCCCACCACCATGAAGTACTGAATATCCGGATGGGCTGCGGTGGTGTCGCCCCACCAGAACGCCCCGCCTTCAATCAGGTTGGAGGCGGCCGGGCCTTGCCTGAATAGTGCGTACTGAAAGCCCGCCAGCAGTTTCCACCAGGGTTTCTTATACTTGTCGTAACTGTGAGGCCCGGTCAGTTCGTAGACCAGCGAGATTTCGATGTGGTCCTGCAGGTTCTGCCCCACCCCCGGCAGGTCCTTGGCCACCGCAATACCGTGCTTTTCAAGATGGGCGGCGGGGCCGATGCCGGAGAGCATCAGCAAGCGCGGCGAGTTGATGGCGCCGGCGCACAGCACCACTTCCTTGCCCGCATGCATCACCCGGCGCACGCCATTTTCGAGGTACTCCACGCCCACGGCCTTGTCACCCTGCAACACAATACGCAGCACCCGGCAGCCGGTCTTCACCGTCAGGTTCTTGCGACGCCTGGCCGGGCCGAGATAAGCCACGGCGGCGCTGCTGCGCAAGCCGTTTTTGGCGGTGATCTGGTAGAGCCCGCAGCCTTCGGGTTTGCCCGAGTTGAAGTCTTCGTTATAGGGCAAGCCGTACTGCTGGCACGCGCGCAGCCAGACCTTGGTCAGCGGGTGGATATTGATCGGGTCCGACACCCCCAGCGGCCCGCCCACGCCATGGGCATCATTGCAAAATCGCTCGTTGTCCTCGGCCATCTTGAAGTACGGCAACACCTCGTTGTACGACCAGCCCGCCGCTCCCTGTTCGGCCCAGCCGTCGTAGTCCGCCGGGACGCCGCGAATGTAGATCATCGCGTTCACCGAACTGCCGCCGCCCAGCACGCTGGCTTGAACCATGGTGGGTGTTTCGCTGCGGTGCTGATCTTCGGTTGGCTCCCAGGCATAGCGCTTGAGCAGCGGCCCCTGGGCAGTTTTATAGTACGCGCCGGGAATGTGAATATAGGGGCTGCGGTCTCGCGGCCCCTCTTCAAACACCACCACCGATGCAGACGTTTCTTCACTCAAGCGCGATGCGACCGTGCAGCCTGTGGAGCCGCCTCCGATCACGATGTAGTCCACCATGACGACCTCGGTTATTTTTAGTAGTCGGAAAGTGAAGCGCCGGATCAGCCCACCAGCCGGCGCAGCAACGCGTGCAAGTCGGCTGCCACGGCGTAGCTGTTTTGCTGCTGCTGTTTTTTGCAGAACAGCTCGCAGCTCCACCAGCCCACGTAGCCCGTGGCCTTGACTGCCGCCGTCCACGCAGACAGGTCGAGTATCCCGCTGCCGGTCGGTACGTCGCGCAACACCGCTTCATCGGCAATGCCGCCGTCAAAGGGCAACGAGTCGCACACGTGCACGCCATAGATCAGGTTTTTGTCGAGCCTGGCGACATCCTCCGGCGTGTTGCCGCAGGTGAAGCAGTGCCAGTAATCGACGACCATCTTCACGTTACTGCGCTCAGTGCGCTCGATCAGTTGCACCTGGTGCGCGAGGCTGTTCAACGGCGTCCACGACAAGGCTTCGAGGTACAGCAGCACGTCATAGTGCGCCGCCAGGTCAGCCAGCGCGGCGAGGTTGTTCGCCGTCAGCCGGTACTGCTCGGCCAGGTCTTGCCCCAACAGGCCGGTGTAATACGCACTGCTGCCCGTGCGATGAACATCGTGCACCGCCTGCACATTGATCGGGCCAGTGAGTACTTGAACACCCTTGGCACCGGCCAGGTTGGCCAGATGAAACAGACGCTCTGCCTCTTTGAACAGCTCGTCGCGCTCGGCACCCTGGCGTTCGATATCGCGCAAGTACCCGATACCGGGCACCTGCACAGAGCCAAGCAATGCGCGTAACTCGGCATCGGAATAACCGGCCTGAAGATAGCCCTCGAGCTTGCTGCTGTTAATCTCCAGCGCGTCAAAACCCACGGTTTTAGCGATATCAATGTCCATCGCCAACGTCGAGTGTTTGGCGACCGTGGAATGCAGGGTCAGGGTTGTCATTGCACGCTCCTAATGAGTTGTTGAAAGACGATCTGCCAGCCGAGCAACCGCCAGCGCGGCGGCATCCAGGCGCGCCTGGGGCAAACGCCCTGCGGCCACGGCGTCGGCAATTGCCTCGGCGATTTGCGACAGTTGTGGCAAGGCTTTGGCGGAAATCAGCAGCAGGTCAGCGCCGGCATTCAGGGCTGCCACCGCCACCTCGGCGAGAGAGCGCTGGCCGATGACAGAGCGATGGTCCAGGTCGATGGTCATCACCAGGCCCTTGAACCCCAATTCCTCGCGCAACACGCTGATCAGCTCCGGCGAGATCGACGCCGGTACCGCAGGCGTGCAGGCCGCAAAGATCGCCGGCCCCATCATCACCGCGTCGGCACCGGCGTCGATGCCGGCCTGGAATGCAGGCCAATACCCGCGTAGCTGCGCCATGGATTCACTGACAGACGCCTCTTCGACTGCCGGTTGACGCAGCAACACCGGGTGCCCCGGAAAATGCTTGAGCGTGCTGGCCACTCCGGCCCGACGCACGCCTCGCACATAGGCGCCAGCCATCGTTGCGGCCTGCTGGACGTCATCGGACAGCGTGCGCCCGGCGAGCCACACATTGGTGCCGCCGACCACATCGGCCGTGGGTGACAGCAGCAGGTTGACCCCGGCAGCGCGCACCGCCGAGGCCACCTGAAAGCAGGCCTCTTCGAGCTCGGTAACCGCCATCGAACGAGCCTTGTCAGGTGCGGGCAGCGGCGGCGCAACGCCTTGCAAGCGATGCACCGCCGAGATATCCGCATCCGCCGCGAGCAGCAACGGCCCGCCCAGTTCGATGGCCGCAGCGGTATAGCGCTGCCATTTTTCCAGGGTTTCCGATTGCAGGCGTTCGGCGCTCATAAGGCCGCTGACGTACTCCTCCGCGGTCTCGCCAAACAGCAGGCTGCGCCCACCATTATCGAGAAAACGGCGCACGTCGTCGGTCATGTCCAGGTCGAGCACCACCGGGAACAGCACGCCATACGCCTTGCGCTGATTACTGCTCATGAGCGGCCCCATGAGTGCTGATCGCCAGGGTGCGCACCTTCTCAGCGGCATCCAGCAGCACTTGGCGGTTCAAGACGCCTTCGTGCACCGCGCTGACGATCGCCTCGGCAATCTCATCCAGGCCCGATTCACTCGACACCAGCAGCAAATGCGCACCGGCGACCAACGCGGCGACGGCAGTGCCCGGCACGCTATTGCCCCGCAGGATCGACACCGCATCCAGGTCGTCAGAAATGATCAGGCCTTCAAAGCCGAGGGTGTCACGCAGCAACCCGATAACCTTTGATGAGGTTGACGCAGAATGCTCAGGGTCCAGGGCTGGGAATACCGCAGGCCCGGGCATCACGGCTTTAACACCCGTGGCGATGACCTGCTTGAACACTTCGAGGTTATCCGTCAGCAACGCCAACGGCCCAGGCACTGTGGCTTCGGCAATTGCCGGGTCGTGCTCGGTCAGGTAATGCCCTGGAAAATGCTTGGCGGTGGCAATCACACCCGCACGCTGAACCCCACGGATAAACGCGCAGGACACACGGCTGACTTCTAATGGGTCAGCGCCCAAATGGCGATTTTGCAACCATGGGTTCGCGCCCGTCACCACATCCACAATCGGCGCCAGGAACAGGTTGACGCCCAGGCTGTGGGCCACGCTGGCCATTTCAAAACAGCGCGTCTCGATCACCTGCGCCCCAAGGTCTGCGAGCTCACTGCGGCTTGCCACGGCGGGTACCAGTTGATGCAGGCGTTCGATCCCGCCCAGCTCTTGGTCCACCGCCACCAGCACCGGCGCCCCGGCCAATGCCGCAGCCTCACGGGTGATGTTGATAAAGTCGGACGCACGCTCGGCGGCCCTGCGCGCTGGGCTCATGCCCCGGCCCACGTATTCGTCGCGGGTTTCACCGAGCAGAATCGACACACCGCCACGGCTCAGGTACCGACGCACGGTGTCATCCAGCTGCAAATCGCCAAAGGCCGGAAGCAGAACCGAATAGGCGGCTCGTTGCAGTTCACTTGACATTGCGTGTCCTCGATAACGTGATCGTTGCGTCTGCCAACGCAAACGCCCTGCCCCGAGTATTCAGCGCCCAGCGGTTTTTCTCCATTTCGCACACCTGAGGATAGGTGACGCGGACCGAAGCACTTTTGCCCCGATCAGGAGGTGTTACCCGCACGGTTTGAATGTGTTACTGACCGGCGTTGCGCGTTACCCAAACGATGCGCAAAAAAAACGGGCCGCCCCAAAAAAAGGCAACTTCATGTGCACCGGCTATTCAAGGAAACTGCTTACAAACTGACGCAGTTGGGCGCGGCTGAAAGTGACCGGCAATAACGCCTGCTCGGCATGGAACATGCTTGACTAATTAATATAAGAATCAAACAGTTGAGTGGTTATAGCAGTTATGCAGCAAGTTATTTGATAACTGCGCTATAACTTCAATAACTGGCGCTATAACCGAAGCAGACACGTCGAGATCACCATGCCCAGTCGCGCTGATTTACCCGCCCTGTCGTTAGCCACCGCCACCTCGCACCCTGAGCGGCAACAACTGCGCAGCGACTTGCAGGCCAACGTGCAAAAGAACCTGAGCACCCTGGTGGAGTCTTGTCGTTCGGTGGCCGACATGTGCCGCAAGGTCGACGTCAACCGCCAGCAGTTCAACAAGTACCTGGTGGGCCAGCACGTGCCGTCCCAGAAGATCCTGCAAAAGATCGGGCGCTATTTCATGATGGAGGCCGAAGACCTGTTTCGCCCGCCCGCCGAGTTCAAGAAGTTCTATGAAGGCTATGAAAACGAACTGCCAACCGACTTGCGCGGGTCGGAGCAATTCAATCATTTCCTGCCACTGGCCAAGCAATCCGCCGACCTGCTCGAAGACTACCTGGGCGTGTATTACCGCTATCACAACTCGTCTATTTATAAAGGCCGGATACTGCGCTCCGTCACCTGCCTGTATCGCGCCGACTCCATGGTGCAATACGTCACGATAGAACGCTTTCCGTTGCGCGATGGCAGCGGCAAGATCGGCTATTCCTTCACCTACCACGGCTTTTGCCTGCTGCTCGGCGACCGCCTGTTCATGGTCGATTTTGAAGGCAAGCAACGCAACGAGATGACCTTTTCGATCCTCACCCCGCAGCACCGTCGGCCGATCCGCTTTCTCTACGGCCTGGTGACGGGCGTGGCGTCGTCATCCTTCCGCCAGCCGTTCTCCACGCGCATGGCGCTGGGGTTGGTGGAGAAAGGCAAGATCCGCAAGCACCACCTGCGCAACGCCACCGTGGTGCTGCCCAGCGACCTGTCGATCCCGCTGGATGTGCGCGAGTACATGACCGGCGACAACGCCACGATCGTGTGGGGCGGTCAGGACTGAGGCGCGCGCGCAGCCGGCATCACCTCAACCAGGGACGGGCCGGTGCTGTTGAGCGCCTTGGTAAAGGTCTGGTTGAAGTGCGAAGCGTGTTCGACCCGCCAAGCCTCCAGGCCGAAATTGCGTGCAATGCCGGCAAAGTCCGGGGCATACGGTTTGCCGTCCGGCAGGTTGAATTCACCGGTACCGTTGAACACCAGGAACACCACCGGAATGCTGTGCATCACGCACACGGCCATCTCTTGCATCGACTGCAAAAAGTCCGCGCTGCCCACCGCGCACACGACCTGGCGCGCGGGCATGGCAAGCCTGGCGCCAATCGCCGCGGGAACCGCCCAGCCCAGGGTTTCGGCGCCGAGGTGGCTGGCCGGGTGGTGGTTGGGAAACAGCTCGCCGACCCTGGCCTGAACGCCGCCGGCGCCCACCACCACAATTGCATCCGCTTCCAGTACCGACCGCGACACCCGCGCCTGACGCAGTACCGCGATGTTGGTCGGCACCAGCGGTGGCTGTTCGGCCCGCAAGCTGGCAGGAGGCAGGCGCGTCTGGAGGGTGGCTGCCTGCACGGTGACATCGATGGCCAGGTTGACCGGTGCTCGATCACTGAGCATCGTCTCAAACGCCTGGCGCAAGGCTTGCGGCAGTTGCTCGATGGTCATTATCGCGGTGTCGTCGTGAACCCCACTGATCACCAGCAGCGCCGAGGCCTGTGCCTGCGCGACAGCGACCGCGCCCATCGCCTTGGAGCGCCGCAGCGGCCCTGCCAACACCACCGCCATCGGGCGCCCGCAGGCGCGAAAGTACCCGTCGGCAAGGTGCACGCCGCTGTGTTCCTGCATAACGTGAATAAACGGAATGTCCGTTCCCGGTGCCAACAACGACTCGACCAGCGCCCACGCGCCATCGCCCGGCATGCCAGCCACATAGTCGACACCGTTGGCTTTCAGCGCTTTCGCAACAATCTGGCTGCCCGTGAATTTCATGGATGCACCGCGCCTGGTTCAAGGATCACCCACGCAGTATTGGCCTGCAGCCCGCTATGCTCAATTTCGCACACCGCGCAAAACAGACGCAGGGTGACGCAGCCGCTCTGGCGCCCGCACAACGGCATGGGCTGCGCCGTTTAAGTCACTTAGATGCGTCAGTGTGCGTCGCTTTTGCCGGGGCTGCGAAATTGAGTGCCCTGCCCGCCCGGCGAATACTCAAGCCATGAAAACAACAAGCCGAGCCTATCAAGCGCTGGGCGAACCACCTGAACACACGCGGTTGCAAGCGTGGAAAAGGCCGGTGTCGCCCCGCCAAGGAAGAGTCAATCGGAACAGTGGAGGCTTAGCCCCTCCCAGCAGCATGGAAACAATGCTGGCCATAACACTGCCGATCTACACGACTGTACTCACAGCGTTTGCACACAACTATCCCAGGCAGGAACTCGACATGAACGAAGAAAAACAAACGGGTTATGGTTTGACCGGCATTGATCTGAACGCCATCACATTGAAACGACGCTCGTTTCTGCTGGGTGCCGCGGCTTCTGCCGCAGGGCTGTACGTCGGCTCATTTGTGCCGAGCGTGTTTGCGGCCACTGGCGGCCACCTGGAAATACTCGGCTGGGAGGGCGAAACCGGCGATGCGGAGCTCGCCGATTGGCGCAAGCAAAAGGGCATCACCGTGCGCTCCAGCTATGCCAGCAACCAGGACGACATCACCGCGCGGCTGGCCGGTTCCGACCCGGTGCAGCTGGACCTGACCATGTACGCCCTGGGCTACGAGATCATCTATAAGGAAATGGGCCTGCTCAAGGCCATCGACACCTCGAAAATCCCCAACTATTCACCCGACAACACCCTGCCGCTGTTCTACAAGGGCAGCCGCTGGTATTGGGATGGCAAGCAATGGGGCGTGCCACTGCTGTGGGGCATGAACACCATCGTCTACAACCCGAAGAGCGTGAAAAAACCGACCCAATACAGCGACCTGCTCGACCCCAAATACAAGGGCAAGCTGACCTTCGTGGACGACGGCACTTCCAACTGGTCGCTGATCGCGATCATTGCCGGCTACGGCGACAAGTACCCCAACCTGACCCGTGCCGAGTTCGACGACGCCTTTGAAAAACTCAAGCCTTATCGCGATCAGTGCCGCGTGTTCGCTGCCTCTTCCGGTGATGCGGTGTCGCTGCTGGTGTCGGGTGAAGTCGACGTGGTGTTCTCCGCCTCCGCCAACACGCCGAGCGAAACCACCAAGCGCGGCGTGACCACTCTGCTGTCGGTGCCCAAAGAAGGCGCGGCGCTGTGGTGCGATGCCCTGTTCATTCCAAAAACCGCCAAGGATATCCCGCTGGCGCTGGAGTTCATCAACACGGTGCTGGAAGCCGATACCCAGGCCAGGATGGCGACCACCATGTTCTCCGGGGTGGTCAACCCCAAGGCCATCCCACTGCTCTCCGCAGAGCTGCGTGAGACCTTCGACTACGCCCACCTGGACAGCTTTTTCGAGAAGTCCAAGCTCTATGGCCAGCCGCCCCTGAACTCCACCCAGTACGTTACCTATGCTGAGTGGATCGATCAGTGGGCAAATTTCAAAGGCTCGTTCTAGAGCGGCGAACTGCGAGGCGTGCACACCGCGTGCCTCATTCGCTACAGCGACCCCGTTATCGAATAAAGCACAGGCAATTTCATCATGACCGTAGTCAATAACAGCGAGCCTATCACCCTCGATACCGGGGATGCACCGGCCAGGAGATCCATGAAAGTCGACAAGAGAACCCTCAGCGGCTACTGGCTGGCGTCACCACCACTGCTGTTTTTGCTGGTGTTCTTCCTGGTGCCGTCGTTGCTGCTGCTGGTGGCCAGCTTCTGGACCGCCAAGACCTTCAGCATGGAACCCGCCGCGACCGTGGCCAGCTACGCGCGCGCGCTGAGTGCCAGCGGGTTTTACGATTCGCTGTGGATCGCCCTGCAAAACGGCTTCTGGACCGCGCTGCTGTCGACCGTGATCAGCGCCCCGGTGGCGTATTACATCGTGTACCGCACCCGTTCCAACGCGGTGCTGTATTTGGCGTTGGTGTCGTGGTTTTCCAGCTACCTGGTGCGGGTTTACGCGTGGCGTTCGATCCTTGGCACCAACGGCGTGATCAACTCGACCCTGCTGCACTTCGGGCTGATCGACCAACCCATGGAATGGCTGGTGTTCAGCAAGTTTTCCGTGGTGCTGACGCTGGTGCACATCATGCTGCCTTTCACCTTGTTGCTGCTGGTCTCGGGCCTGCGGGACATCAAGCGTGACTACCTGGAGGCGGCTGCCGACCTCGGCGCTGGCGGGGTCACGATCCTGTGGCGGGTGATTATGCCCATGGCGCACAAAAGCATCGTCAGCTCGTTCATGTTCACCTTCGTCCTCGCCGCCAGTGACTACGTCACCCCGCAACTGCTCGGCGGCCGGGACGCCATGACCACAGGGCTGGTGATCGCCAACCAGTTCCGCTCGGTCGGCAACTGGCCATTGGGCGCGGCGATGGCCTACCTGCTGCTGATTGTATTCATGCTGGTCTACGGGCTGCTGCTGGCGACGCTGCGAGTGGCCAACCTGGCGCCCGGCAAGCGTTATCACGACTGAATACCGCCCATCAAAAAGGTCACTTGTCATGCTCAGGCTATTTACCTACACCTACATGCTGTTCCTCTATGCGCCGATCGCGATTATTGCGCTGTTCAGCTTTCACTCATCGCCCTCGCTGTCGTTTCCGTTCGAAGGCTTCTCGACCCAATGGTACGAAGCGCTGTTCAACAGCTCGGATTTCATGACCGCCCTCACCAACAGCGCCATCGTCGCGCTCGGCTCGGCGACGCTGACGACCCTGCTGGGGACGTTTTCGGCTATGGCCCTGATGCGCATGAAGGGCCGGGTCAAGCGGGTCTTCGCCTTCATGAACTTTGCCCCGATTGCCTTGCCGGGGTTATTTCTCGGGATCGCCCTGGTGATCTTCTTCTCGTTGATCGGCCTGCCGCGTTCGCTGCTGACGGTGATCATTGGCCATACGCTGTTCACCTTTCCGTTTTTCGTGGAGTCCGTGCGCTCGCGCCTGGAGTACTTCGACCTGTCGTTCGAAGAGGCGGCGCGTGACCTCGGGGCGTCGCCACTCAAGGCGTTCTGGCTGGTGACCCTGCCGATCATCGGCCCGACCATCGCCGGCGCCGCGATCCTTGCGGTGGCACTGTCGATGGACGAATTCCTGATCACTGTGTTTGTCACCGGCAGCGACACCACCCTGCCGCTGATGATTCTTTCGATGATGCGCCGCGCCGTCAGCCCCACCATCAACGCCGCCTCGGTGTTCATGCTGGTGGTGACCATCGCCATTATCGCCGTTGCCGGCCTGGTCATGACCTTGCGCCGTCGCCGCCTTGAACTTGAACGTGCAGAAACTGCAGAGTAATCACCATGACCAACAGCATTGAACTCACCGGTATCTCCAAGAGCTACGGCAACCTGACCGCCCTGGGCAAGGTCGACTTGACCGTCAAGCGTAACGAAATCCTGACCTTGCTCGGCCCCAGCGGCTGCGGCAAGACCACCCTGATGCGCATCATCGCCGGCTTCGAAGAACCCACAACGGGCAAGGTGGTGATCGATGGCAAGGACGCCACCGCCCTCGCCCCCGAACACCGGCCGGTGAACATGGTGTTCCAGAAATACGCACTGTTCCCACACCTGGACGTGTTCGACAACGTCGCCTTCGGCCTGCGCCTGAAGAAAAAGCCCAGGGACGAAATCAAGCGTGAAGTGACCAAGGCCCTCGAGCTGGTGCAACTGGAAAGTTTCAAGAGCCGCTGGATCTCCGAACTCAGCGGCGGCCAGGCGCAGCGCGTAGCCCTCGCACGCGCACTGGTGAACCGCCCGGCCGTGTTGCTGCTCGACGAACCCTTGGCGGCCCTCGACCTGAAGATTCGCCACCACATGCTCAACGAGATCAAACGCATCCACGAAGAAACCTCCACCACCTTCGTCTACGTCACCCACGACCAGGACGAGGCGATGATCCTCTCGGACCGCGTGGTACTGCTCAACAAAGGCGGCATCGAACAAATCGGCGGCCCGCAGGAAATGTACTGGTCGCCCCGCACCTTGTTCGCGGCGAAGTTCTTCGGCGACACCAACATCGTCAACGGCACCTACGGCCTGGGCGACACCCGCGAAGGCTACGTAGAGCTGCCCTTCGGACGCTACGCCCACAGCGCCAAAGCCAGCATCGGCAGCGGCCCGGTCAACGTCTCGATCCGCCCCGAAACCATCGGCCTCCAACCCGCACTCGGCGCCCCCCTCACCGACGGTGCATTCGCCGGCAAAGTCAAAGACACCTCCTTCATCGGCAACCGCGTCATCTACCGCGTCGCCGTTGCCGGCGGCACACTCGACCTCAAATGCCAGCAACTCCCCACCCCCGGCAGCCACGCGCTCCCCCCCGGTACGGATGTGGCGCTGACATGCAAGCCAGAGAGCTTCGTCGTAATGCCAGCCTGATAAATCAGCGCGGGGTCATCATCTGACCCCGCGTTTTTTTTGGTGAATTCAAACACCGCACTGAAGCCGTTGCTTTTGCCCTGCTTGTGACCTTGATCTCAGGCGCCCCGTAAACCACGCTGGCCGCACGCAGGCTTGAATCCGTGGGTAACCCGGCAGGACGCCGGGTTAGCCGCGCTGGGCCAAGGATGGCCCATCGCGGCGGCCCACGGATTCAAGCCTGCGTGCGGGCACACCGAGCCACAGCGAGGTGCCGAGTGGTGGGGCGAGGACCTTTTGGTTACTTTTGGGTCCTTCCAAAAGTGACCCGCTGTAAGAGCGGAACCATAAGCAGCCGTTACCACAGCAACGGATATGCACACCGACCGACCGCTATCGCAGGCAAGCCAGCTCCCACATTTTGATCGCGGTGCAGCAGTGACAATGGGCTCACTGACAGCCCGCCATCACAGGCAAGCCAGCTCCCACATTTTGATCGCGGTGCAGCAGTGACAATGGGCTCACTGACAGCCCGCTATCGCAGGCAAGCCAGCTCCCACATTTTGATCGCGGTGCAGCAGTGACAATGGGCTCACTGACAGCCCGCCATCACAGGCAAGCCAGCTCCCACATTTCAATCGCGGTGCAGCAGTGAGATTGGGCTGACTGACAGCCCGCCATCACAAGCAATCCAGCTCCCACCTTAAGATCGCGATACCACAGACTCCGCAAAAAAATGTGGGAGCGGGCTTGCCCGCGAAGACGCAACATCAGCCACCAAACCCCGCGACTGACACCCCACCCTCACACACAACCCCGCCCCCACCGTTCAAACCCAACCAAACCCTCAAACAGACTTCTTGTAACGCCGAATCCGAATATCCGCCTGCTCCTTGTGCCCCGCAAACCCCTCCATCCCACACAACCGCGAGCAATACTCACCCACCAGCACCGACGCCTCATCTGTCAGCACACGCTGATACGTGCACGTCTTGATAAACTTGCCCACCCACAACCCACCGGTATACCGCGCCGTGCCCGTGGTAGGCAGCGTGTGGTTGGTACCAATGACCTTGTCGCCATACGACACGTTAGTGCGCTCCCCCAGAAACAGCGCACCGTAGTTAGTCATGTGCTCAAGGAAATACAGCGGCTCACGGGTCATCACCTGCACATGCTCGGAAGCAATCCGGTCCGCTTCCTGCACCAACTCTTCAACCGTGTCGCAAAGAATGATTTCGCCGTAGTCACGCCACGCCACCGAGGCGACAGGCGCGGTAGACAAAATCGCCAACTGACGCTCGATTTCCGCCGGCAGCGTTTGCGCCAGGGCCGCGCTATTGGTCAGGAACACCGCCGGCGAATTCACACCGTGCTCGGCCTGGCCCAGCAAATCGGCAGCGATGATTTCAACGTCGCTGCTGTCATCGGCGATCACCAGCGTCTCCGTCGGCCCGGCTATCAGGTCGATACCAATCTTGCCGAACAACTGGCGCTTCGCTTCCGCCACATACGCATTCCCCGGACCGACAATCATATCCACCGGCTTGAACGTATCGGTGCCCAAGGCAAATGCGGCAATCGCCTGCACACCGCCCAGGCAATAGATCTCATCGGCACCCGCCAGGTACATGGCCGTGACGATCGCCGGATGCGGCTTGCCATCGAACGGCGGCGCGGCGGCCACCACGCGTTTAACCCCGGCGACCTTGGCCGTCAGTACGCTCATGTGCGCCGAGGCCAGCAACGGGTATTTGCCACCCGGAATGTAGCAAGCCACCGAGTTCACCGGAATATTGCGGTGGCCAAGGATCACCCCCGGCAAGGTTTCGACTTCCACATCATGCATTGATGCCTTTTGCACCTCGGCAAACCGGCGCACCTGGGCCTGGGCGAAGGTGATATCGCCCAGCTCCTGCTCGGACAGGCTGGCCACGCAGGCCGCGATTTGCGCATCGGTCAGCCGAAAAGACAGCGGCGACCAGTGATCAAACCGGCTTGAATACTCACGCACAGCGGCATCACCGTTGCGCGCGACGTTGGCGATGATTTGCTCAACCGTCTCGCGGACTTGGGCGGCGATCTCGGCCTGGGCTTCTACCGGTTTACTTGTTTTCAGATAACGAATCATCAATGGACTCCAGGTGGTTCTAGAGGGCACGCGACATGCCCCAGCATTCACCGCCATCTTTTCCTACCCCCCAGCCCCGGACAATTTCGCAGGCGGCTTATAGGTGACGCACCCTGACGCAGCTCAGACGCACCGCTGCAGCACTCGCCCGGGCAACTGACGTTATTCGTATAACCAATTTATATAACCCCAAAAAATCGCCTAAGAAACCGCTCAGCAACCATTGACTTGGTTCGGCGGAGTGTTAGCTTAAAAAGACGGTTATACGTATAACCTAATAATCACACCCAACCTGAAGAGGTGAACAACCGTGAGTCGAGTCTTGTATCTGTTCGGTGGCTGGCCCGGCCATTACCCCTACGAAATCGCGGCCTGGGCGCGCACGGTTTTCCAGGAGCTGGCGTTCGACGTCGAAGAGTCCACCGACATCTTCACGCTGGACAGGGACTTGACCGGCTATGACTTGATCGTGATCGGCTGGAACAACGCCGTCACCACCGAAACCCTCACCGCCTCCCAGGAAAACCGCTTGCTCGAAGCCATCGAAAGCGGCACCGGCCTCGTCGGTTGGCACGGTGCGGGCGCTGCGTTTCGCGCCAGCCTCAAGTACCACTGGGTATTGGGCGGCTCCTTTTTGGAACACCCGATGGGCGAAGGTTTCCCGCACCCGTATCAGGTCAACTTTATCGACCGCGACCACGAGGTGACACAAGGCGTCGAGGATTTCGAGGTGCGCTCCGAGCAGTACTACATGCAGGTCGACCCGAACATTCATGTGCTGGCGCAAACCACCTTTGACGGCAACCCGTTCCCCTGGCTCAACGGCCACCGCAGCCCGGTAGCCTGGGTACGCCAGTGGGGCCAGGGCCGGGTGTTCTATCACTCGATCGGCCACGACACCAGCAACCTCGCCGACCCGAATATCCGGCGCCTGACCAAGCAAGGCCTGAACTGGGCCACGCGCGGGCGTGCACAGCCTTCCGTTTCTTCAACCCAAGGAGTCCTGTCATGACCAAATTGACTGGCAGCCAGATCGTCGCGCAAACCCTGAAAAATTATGGCGTGGAGTACGTCGCCGGTATTCCTGGCCACGGTATCTGGACACTCACCGACGCCTTCCTTGAGGAAGACTCGAAGCTCAAGTTCATCCAGGTATTCCACGAACAAAGTGCGGTGCACCTTGCCGACGGCTACTACCGGGTCAGCGGCAAACCAATGGCGGCGGTCACGTCCATCGGCGCAGGTGCCGCCAACACGGTGATCGGCATGGCCACCGCGTTCACCGACTCCACCAGCCTGATGCTGATCACCGGCGGGCCGCCCACCCACATGCGTGGCCACGGTTTGCTGCAAGAGCTGGAGCGTTACACCGACAACGACTTCCCGAAAATCGCCGAAGCAGTGACCAAGCGTCACTGGGTCGCCACGCGCGTGGAAGAACTGCCGTTCATGATGCACCGCGCCTGGAGCGCCATGGTCACCGGCCGCCCTGGCCCTGTGCACCTGGAAATCCCCATGGATGTGCAAGCCGAAGCGGCTGAAGTGACCCTGCATGCCCTGGAAGAACGTACGCCAATCGGCAAATCCTTCCCGGACCCAGCGGCTACGGCACGGGCCGTGGAAGAGTTGAAACTGAGCACGCGCCCGGTATTGGTGATTGGCGGCGGTGTGATCACTGGTGAAGCCAGCGCGCAGATTCTGGCCCTGGCCGAAGCCTGGAAAATCCCGGTGGTGACCACCTGGAACGGCAAAAGCGGCTTCCCCGAAGACCACCCGTTGTTCGCCGGCAGCGTCGGCCAGACCGGCACCTTGTGCGGCAACAAGGTCGCGTCCACTGCAGACGTGATCATCGCTGTGGGTTGCCGTTTTACCGATTGGTCGTCGTCCAGCTATGCCAAGGGCGTGACCTTTGCGATTCCGCCGTCCAAGCTGATCCACATCGACATCGACCCCCACGAAATCGGCAAGAACTACCCGGTGACCGTGGGCATCTGCGCCGACGCCAGGCACGCGCTGGCCGCAATCGTCGAAGGCCTCAAAGGTCAAACCGTTGACCGCGACGCTTACCTCAGCGACCTGCGCGGTTATCAGGAGGAATGGGAAACCAAACTCGCTGGCCGTCGTGACTCAGAGCGCTTTCCGTTCACCTCGCAACGCCCACTGGGCGCACTGCGCAAGATCTTCCCGCGCGACACCATCGTGGTGGTCGGCTCGGGCAACACTCAGGGCGCGGTCAAGCAGACGTTCCCGGTGTACACCCCGCGCACACACCTCACTTCCGGCGGTTTTTCGTCGATGGGTTGGGCGGTGCCGGCGGCCATCGGCGCCAAGCTCGCCGCGCCGAACCAACCGGTGGTGTGCATCCTCGGTGACGGCGACTTCCTGATGACTTCCCAGGAAATCGCGATCTGCGTGACCAACAATATTCCGGTGGTGTTCCTGATCCAGAACAACGCGGGCTACATGTCGATTCGCGGTGGTCAGCGCAAGCAGACCAGTCGCCATATCGGCACCGAGTTCAACCACCCGGACGGCACGCCATACAGCCCGGATTTCAAGGCGGTGGGCGAAGCCTTCGGCCTCAAATCCTACCGCGTCGAGCGTCCCGAAGACCTCGAACCCATCCTGCAGGAAGCCCTGGACTTGAACGTGCCGGTGCTGATCGAAGTGCCCACCGACCGCGACGCTGCAGGCCCGTGGGTGCCGGGCTGGTGGGACTTCCCGATCCCGGAATACATTACCGACGAGCGCCAGGATGAATACTGGCAAATCCGTAATTCCGAACAGCACCTGTAAGCGCTGGAGCAGCTCAACATGAGTGATGCATTGATTTCGCATCATGCAGAGCTGAAACCACAACCGAGGGCGCCCCGCGCCCTCGACGTGGTGACACCTGATGCAGATGGCACTGTCAATTGCGACGTGGTGATTATCGGCTCGGGCATGGGCGGTTCAACATTCGCCCACGCCCTGCGCGACAGCGGGCTGGATATCGTCATCGTCGAACGCGGCGACTTCCTGCCGCGAGAAATCCAGAATTGGAGCGCTGAAGCGGTGTTCGGCAAAGGCCGTTACCGCAACGCCGAACCGTGGCTGGACCACCACAACCAGGCATTTTCCCCCGGCGTGTTTTATTACGTCGGCGGCAACACCAAATTCTACGGCGCCATGCTGCCCCGGTTTCGCGAGGCGGACTTCGGTGAAATTCGGCATGCCGAAGGCGTCTCCCCGGCGTGGCCGATCAGCTACGCCGAGTTCGAGCCGTGGTACGCCGAAGCCGAAAAACTCTACCGCGTGCATGGCCAGGCCGGCGTTGATCCCAGTGAGCCCTGGCGTTCCGGCCCCTATCCGCAACCGGCGCTGGCGCATGATCCTGCGCTGGTGTCGCTGGCGCACAGCCTGCGGTTGTCGGGCCTCACACCGTTCGTGATGCCGGCTGCGGTCGACTACGGCGACGGCGGCGCTTGCGTACTGTGCTCAACCTGCGATGGCTACCCGTGCCTGGTGGACGCCAAGGCCGACGCCGAAGTCTCGGCGCTGCGCCCGGCCCTGCTCGGCGGTGTGCGCCTGCTGACCCGCACCACCGTCCAACGCCTGGTCAGCGATGGCCGCCGTGTCACCGAGGCCCACGGCCAACTGGACGGTCGCGACATTACCCTGCGTGCCAGACGCTTCGTATTGGCCTGCGGCGCGGTGAACAGTGCTGCGCTGTTGTTCAAGTCAGCCACCCCGCAGCACCCGGACGGACTGGGCAACAGCTCAGGGCAACTGGGCCGCAATTACATGGTGCACAACAGCACCTTCATGCTGGCCGTGGACCCACGGCGCAAGAACCCGGTGACCTTCCAGAAAACCCTGGCCATCAACGACTGGTACGGCAGCGGCCCGCAGAACCCGTTTCCCCTGGGCAATGTGCAGATGCTCGGGAAAATCCGCGAACCGATGATCAGCGCGATGCGTCCCTGGCTGCCACGGTTTGTCTCGCGCTACCTCACCGACCACAGCGTCGACCTGTACCTCACGTCCGAAGACTTGCCGATGGCGCAAAACCGCGTCACGTATGACAAGGCTCGCGGGGCGATCAAGGTGCAGTGGACGCCCAATAACCTCAAGGCCCACGAAGACCTGGTCAACAACACCCGAACAGTGCTGCGCAAAGCCGGCTACCCGCTGATCCTCAAGGCGCGCATGGGTATCGCCACCAACTCCCACCAATGCGGCACCGCCGTGATGGGCACCGACCCGGCCAGCAGCGTGCTGGACATCCACTGCAAGCTGCATGACCTGGACAATGTGTGGGTGGTGGACAGCTCGTTTTTCCCCTCATCGGCGGCGGTTAACCCGGCGCTGACCATCGCCGCCAACGCCTTGCGTGTAGCGGCACACTTCAAAAACGGTGAATAAAAAAGGCGGCGATGTGAGGTTCACATTGCCGCCTGTTCGTCAGGGTTGGTTACACCTCAGTCGGCGTGAGGGCCTGGGTTGAGGTGCGCACCACCAGCTTGGTGGCGAAGATTTTCTGCTCGGGCGCCAACGGCGCGTCAACCGGCGCGTTGAGTTGGTCGGTCAACAGCCGCGCGGCGTAAACACCCTTCTCGACCATTGGCTGGGCGATGGTGGTCAGGCCCAGTTGAACCGCCTCCGGAATGTCGTCAAAGCCAATCACCGACAGCGTCTGCGGCACAGTCCGATTGAGCGCACGGGCGGTTTTCATGCAGGCGATAGCCATCACGTCCGAGCAGGCAACCACGGCAGTGACGTCATTGGATGTCAGCAAGGTGAAGGCCGCTGTTTGCCCGGAAGTCGAGTCCAGGCCGCCCGCCTCGATCACGCACAAATCCTCAAACGACAGGCCGGCGGCATTGGCCGCTTCCACATAGCCGGTCAGGCGCTCGCGCACAATGCGCTCACTGGCGCTCTTGAAGCGCTGCCGGTCGATGGGGCCGCGATAACCGTCCGGGTTGAGGCGGTCGATGATCACGCCGATCTTGCGGTGGCCCAGATCGAGCAGATGCTGCACCTGCGCACGCGCAGCGGCGCGGTCGTCGATCCCGACAAAAAACGCGTTCTCCACCAGCGGCGAGTCGATCACCACAAACGGCAGGTTCTGCTTGACCACCGCCAACACGGCCGGGTGGTCATCGGGCAAGGTCGAGATGATCAGGCCATCCACCAGGCCACGCAGGGCCAGGCTGCTGTGGCTGGCGGCCTGGGCGCGACCGACCAGGCGGTTGTTGTTGAGCGGGAACAGGGTGAGCGCGACATTTTCCAGCTCGCCCACTTCACTGATGCCGCGCAACATCGCGATGGTGCAAGGGTCGGCAAACGCCAGTGACAGCTTGTCCATCATCATCAGCCCGATCGCACCGATCTTGCCCGAACGCAGGCTGCGCCCCAGCACATTCGGGCCGGGGTAACCCAGCGAAGCGGCCACCTCAAGGATGTGCTCACGCTGGGCCGGGGACAGTTTGGAGGGACGGTTGTAGGCGTAAGACACCGCCGGCTGGGACACCCCCGCCGCCAGTGCGACGTCTTTCATTGATACGGCTGCCATCGCGTGTTTCCCGATCTCTTTAAACACCTCAGACGAGGTCTGTGAAAAAACAATGCACTCAGTGTACCTGTTGCGGTGAAACCTTCGGAACCAGCCGTGTGGCACTGAGCATGATCGCGATCATCAACGACGCCACGGCGAGCAGCGCCCAGGATAAATTCGTCGCATGGGCAAACAGCCCGATCACCGCAGGGCCCATCAGAATGCCGAGGTAACCCAGGCTCGTCGCGGCAGCTATCGCCAGCTCTCCCGGCATCGTGCGTTGCGCGCCAGCCAGCGACAGGTACACCGGGGCAATGTTGGCCAGGCCGATGCCGATGACCGCAAACCCCACAAGGTTCACCCGCCAGTTGGGCGCGAGCACCACCACCACAAAGCCGCACATCACAATAAGCCCGCCACCGATCAGGACTGTCCGCGCACCGAGCTTTTGCAGGATACGGTCACCACTCAAGCGTCCCAGCGCCATCATGACGGCAAACGCGGCATAACCCAGGCCCGCTATCGAATGTTCGACGCCGCGCACTTCCGTCAGGAACACCGCGCTCCAGTCCAGAATCGCGCCTTCTGCCAGAAAGGCAAACAGACACAGCACCCCCAGCACCAGGACCTTGCCTGTGGGCCGCACAAAAATCGGGCTGCCTTCTTCGCCACTGCGCCCCAGCATCTGCCGACCGTAAGTCAGCACAAAAGCGACCAATGCGGCCATCACCGCGCCGCTCGCCACCAAGGGCGTGGCGCCAGACCAGAGCAAGGCAGTGATCCCGCCGGCACTGACAATCGTGCCCAGGCTGAACAGGCCGTGAAAGCCGGACATCAGCGAGCGCCGTGTCGCCCGCTCGACCATCACGCCCTGCACGTTCATGGTCACATCCACCGCGCCACACCCGGCGCCGAACACGGTCAGGGCCAGCATCAAACCGACGAACGACTGCGTGCTGCACAGCACCGGCAAGGTCAGCAGCACCAGGGCAATGCCCACGTGCATGGTAAAGCGGCAACCCTTGCGCGCATTCAAGATGCCCGCCAGCGGCATCATCACCAGTGAACCCAGCCCCAGACACAGCAGCAACAGGCCCAACGCACCGTCCTCCACGCCGACGCGGCTGCGGGCATACGGCACCAGCGGCGCCCAGGCGCCCATGCACAGGCCGGACATCAGGAAGGTCAACCGGTAGGCGACCATATCCGGGGTGCTGCTGGGCAGTTGCAAGGCTTGAGACGACACGGCAATCCTCTGTGCTGGCTTAATTGAAGTTATACGTATAACTCAAAATATTCAGCCGCGCCAAACTGTTGTTTTGCTCGCGCTGACAGCTCATCGGCCGGCAGTGTTATTTTTCAGGAGTTATACGTATAACTCCAGGCTTCGGCCCGCTGCTGATGCGCGGGCAGCCTTGACGCAGCCGTTGTCTCCAGGCAACAGGCTGGCAATCAACTCATCGCCCCCCGGCTCGAAGGAATAAAAGCGCGTGCCATGCGTCGTACTCCACGCCGGCATACTGGGGATTAACATTGAATATTTTTTAACTAAGTAAACAATAATTTAAGTTCATATCATGCTCTGTCAGCTGGATGACTTATTTATCAGGATTATTAGATCTGAATATCCACTGAATAGGATCAGCGTCTGCGCAGATATACTTGACGCCACTTCCAACAACACTCTATTGTCATACAATCCGTTACATTGTTTCACTTGAACTCAGGGAAAACGGGCGCTTCAGCCCAGCCATCAAGGATCACGCATCAATAGTCAGTGCGCGCTCGCCCTGACTGTTTATTCGCGCGCACACAACTTAAAAGTATTCACCGTTAGTGCAGCATCGCTTTCGATGTCAAAGCCTGAACTCTTTTAACGAAGGTAATTCCTTATGTCCAAAGCAACGATTACGCGAACAGCCGATGTGGTACTGATCGGTGCCGGCATCATGAGTGCGACCGTTGGCACCCTGCTCAAGGAGTTGGAGCCCGGCCTTGAAATCGCGATGTATGAGTCCTTGCACGATTGCGCCCAGGAAAGCTCCGATGGCTGGAACAACGCCGGCACTGGCCACGCGGCCAATTGCGAGCTGAACTACACGCCGCTCAAGCCTGACGGCAGCGTGGACATCAGCAATGCCCTGGAAGTGAATGTGCAGTTCGATATCTCGCGCCAGTTGTGGACGTACCTGGTGCGCAAAGGCGCGATTGCCGACCCTGCGGCGTTCATTCATGCCTGCCCGCACATGAGCTTTGTGACCGGCGAAGACAACCGCGACTTCCTGCGCAAACGCTTTGAAGCCATGTCGGCCCACCACTGCTACCACGGCATGGAGTACAGCGAAGACCCGCACGTCATCGCCGGCTGGGCGCCCTTGGTCATGGAGGGCCGCGACCCCAAGGAAATCGTCACCGCCACGCGCATGGCTACCGGTTCGGATGTGGATTACGGCGCCCTCACCCACCTGTTGGTGGCAGAGCTGGCGAAACAGTCGAATTTCAGCGTGCAGTATGGGCATCAGGTCGTCGACTTGAGCCGCAGTGACGACGGCCAGTGGCGGGTGAAAGTGAAAGACCTCGCCACCGGCAACACGCAAATCACTCAGTCCAGATTCGTGTTTATCGGGGCCGGTGGCGCCTCCATCGAGCTGTTGCAGAAATCCGGCATTCCCGAGGGTCATGGCTACGCGGGCTTCCCCGTCAGCGGCATCTGGCTGCGGTGTGATGTGGCCGAGGTCGCGGCGTGTCATCAGGCCAAGGTGTATGGCAAGGCCCCCCACGGTTCGCCGCCCATGTCGGTGCCGCACCTGGACACGCGCATCATTGGCGGCAAACGTTCGATGCTGTTCGGCCCGTACGCCGGGTTCTCCAGCAAATTCCTCAAGTCCGGTTCCTACCTGGACCTGTTCAAGTCCATCCGCCCCGCCAACCTCGCGCCGATGCTGGACGTGGCCGTGCACAGCTGGGACCTGGAAAAATACTTGATCAGCCAGGTCACCCAGACCGCCGATGAACGCTTCGCCTCGCTCAAAGAGTTCTTCCCGAATGCCACCCAGGCCGATTGGACAGAAGCCGTGGCCGGCCAGCGCGTGCAAATCATCAAGCCGACTGGCCATGGCGGCGGCGAACTGGTGTTCGGCACCGAGCTGATTGCCGCGCAGGACAACTCCATCGTGGCCTTGCTCGGCGCGTCACCTGGCGCCTCCACTGCCGCGCACATCTCGCTGCAAGTGCTGCAAAAATGCTTTGCCGACAAACTCACGCCGGAGGCCTGGCTGCCACGTTTGCAGGCAATCATTCCGACTTATGGCATTGACCTGAAAACCGACGGCGATGCCTGCCGCGCCTCCCGCGCCGATACCGCGCAGGTGCTGGGTTTGCAAAATGTCTGAGGTGTCACTCGAACGCGTGGCCCATATGACGGCGCGCATCGGGCGAATACTGCTGACCTACGGCGCCGACACCCAGCACACCCAACGCATCCTCGCGCAGCTGGCACGTGCCCTGGGCCACCCGGTGCAGGTGATGGGCACGGCCGAGGCGCTGCTGGTGACGGTGGGCTGCGAGGCGCATTTCCAGACCACGGTGGGCCATGCACTGAGCGGGACAACGGTGGACATGGGCACGCTGATGGCGCTGCAACAGGTCGTCGACGGCATTTGCCTGGGTACGCTGAAGGCCCAGGCGATCGATGCACAACTGGACGCCGTGGAACACGCGCCACCGCAGCACTCCCCGATGGTCATGACCCTGGGCATGGCCATCACGGCTGCCTCGCTGGCACGCCTGTTCGGTGCGCAGTGGTCCGTGGTGGTGGCGGCGTTTGTGGCGGGCGTGCTCAGCGTTGTGCTGCGGCGCCTGATGGGCCGGTATTCGCTGAACAGCGTGGCGACGGTATTTATGACCGCGTGCCTCAGTGGCCTGGGCAGCATCCTGGTGCTGCGGGCGTGCCCGGGTGTTTCGCCGGCCCTGTGCCTCACGGCCGCCGGCATGATTCTGGTGCCCGGTGTGCCGTTGATCAACGGCGTGCGCGACCTGGTCAGCGGGCACCCCGGCAGTGGCCTTGCACGCATTGCGACCGGTGCGCTGACCGTGTTGGTGATCAGCTTTGCGCTGTTTATCGCGGGCGCCGCTGCGGGAGACCGCCTGCCGGTGGGCAGCGGGCCGGGCTCACTGCCGCTGGGCCAGGACGTGCTGTTTGCCGCCACCGCCGCCTTGGGTTACGCGGTGTTTTTCAATGTGCCCTGGCGTGTGCTGTGGGTGTGCGTGCTCTGCGGCATGGCGGCTCACGGCGTTCGCACGCTGGCTCAGCAATACGGGCTGGACCTGGCCTGTGCGTCGCTGCTCGGTGCGTTCGCCGCCGGCCTGGTGGCGGTAATCGCTGCAGCACGTTTTCGAGTGCCACCGGTGGCATTTGCCTTTCCCGGCATCGTCGCGCTGATCCCCGGTTCCTATGGGTTTCGCGCCGGTATCGGCGCGTTGCAGTTGATGTCCCTCGGCGCTGATTCACCGGCGGTGTTGATCGCACAAACCACGTCGCTGGCCATCACCACGGCGATCGTCAGCGCCGCCATCGCCGTGGGTGTGTTACTCGCGCTGGCAGTGAGACCTGAACGCCATTTATCTGAGCATTTATTGAAGGGGTAAGTTATGACGGACATTCCCATCGGCCTTGATGCCACCGGCAAACGTAACGAGTTCGACAGCATGGGCAGCGTTGAAGTCCCTGCCGACAAATACTGGGGCGCGCAAACCCAGCGCTCGCTGCAGCACTTTTGCATCGGTGATGACCGCATGCCCAAAGCCGTGTATCACGCGTACGGCGTGGTCAAAAAAGCCTGCGCGCTGGTCAACGCCGCCGCCGGGCGCCTGCCGCAATGGAAAGCCGACGCCATTGTGCAAGCCGCCGACGAAGCCATCGCCGCAAAGCTCGACGAGCATTTCCCGCTGTACGTGTGGCAAACCGGCTCGGGCACTCAGTCGAACATGAACGTCAATGAAGTGCTGTCCAACCGTGCGATCCAGTTGCTCGGCGGCACACTCGGCAGCCAGCAGCCGGTTGGACCCAACGACGACGTAAACATGGGCCAGTCCTCCAACGACAGCTTTCCCACCGCCATGCACATCGCCGCCGTGAACCTGATCGATGAGCGCCTGGTGCCGGAGCTGAGCCGGCTGGCCGACACTATCGAGAAAAAGGCCGCGGGCTGGATGGACGTGATCAAGGTCGGTCGCACCCACCTGCAGGACGCCACGCCGCTGTCGGTGGGCCAGGAATGGAGCGGCTGGGCCGCACAAATTCGCCGTTGCAGCGCCGAAATTGAACACAGCCGTGAAGGCCTCTATGAACTTGCGCTGGGCGGCACCGCCGTGGGCACCGGGTTGAATGCGCCCAGCGGTTTTTCGGCCACTGTCGCGGCGAAAATTGCCGAAATCACCGGCAAACCCTTTGTCACGGCGCCAAACAAATTCATGGCCCAAGGCTCGCTCGACGCCATGGTGCGCGCCAGTGCGGCCTTGCGCGGCGCGGCGGTGGCACTGATGAAAATCGCCAACGATATGCGCTGGCTCGCCTCCGGCCCGCGCTGCGGCTTTGGCGAACTGCAACTGCCAGCCAATGAACCCGGCTCGTCGATCATGCCCGGCAAGGTCAACCCGACCCAATGCGAAGCGATGGTGATGATTTCGATCCAGGTGATTGGCAACGACACCGCGATTGCCTTCGCCGGCAGCCAGGGCAACTTCGAGCTGAATGCAATGCGCCCGATCATCATCAATAACTTCCTGCACTCGGCGACCATCCTCGCGGACGGCTGCGAGAAATTCCGCACGTATTCAGTGGAAGGCACAGAGATTGATCGCGAGAAAATCCAGGGTTACCTGGACAACAACCTGATGCTGGTGACGGCGCTGTCGCCGGTAATTGGCTACCAGAACGCGGCGCACATTGCCGAAGACGCCCAGGCGACGGGCTCGACCCTGAAGGCGGCGGCGCTGAAATCCGGCAAGGTCAGCGAGCAGGATTACGCGCGCATCATCGTGCCGGGCGACATGGTCGGTGAAGGGGTTGCGGGCGCTTGATGGCGTGAAAAACCTGTGCCGGGCGCCGGCACAGGTCAAGCGCGATCAGTAGTTCGCGCTGGGGTTGCCTACGTCCACATAACCGTTTTTCGGCGCGATAATCACGTCCAGTGGCGGCGGCGTGACGCCGAAACCATTGAGCTGCTCCGTCAGCCCCTTGTACCAGTCCTCCTGCTGCTTTTTGCGCGCGTTGTCGGCCTTGATGTCGGCAATGATCGCGTAGATCAGCCCGCCCACCGCCGCAATCCCGCCCACGGCGCCGGCCAACGCACCGGCCGCACCGCCAATCACACCCGCCGCCTCGGCCACACCGGCTGCGACGGTGGTAATGCGCGGCACCACGTAAGTGGCGACTTCCACGGCACCGGCCACAGCGGACAAGCCATTCAAGCCCGCAAACGTTCCCTGAAAGCCCGCTGCGACCTTGTCACCACTCTGCGCCGAGTTCTTTGCAGAAATCGCCCCGGTGACCAAGCCCAGCACGTTACCCGCAACACCGCCGAGGCTCTTGCCGACGTTCTCCACATCCTTCACAAATTTTGGTGCATCGAACTTGTAAGTGCCTTGTTTGGTGCGGTCGAACTGGTCCTGGACGAACTTGGCGCCACCTTCCATGAACAAGCCGGCCGCCTGAAACGACTGGCCCACGGTCTGTGCCGTACTGCCGCCCTTGCCGCTGGCGATCCGCGTACCAATGGCGCCCGCCAGCAGCACGCCGGACACGCCGTGCATCACCCCGGCCTTGTACGCCGCACTCACCCCGGATGGCAGCTTGCCGCCCCACGTGCTTTGCACCTTCTTGATCGCGTCGTCGAACTTGGCGCCGCCGCGCATGGCGTCTTCCACCGCGCGAATGCCGCTGATGATATCGGCGGTCTTTGGCGGTGCTTCTCCGGGGGCTGTAAAGGCGGCGATGTTGTCGTTGATGACTTGCTCAAGGCGCGGGTCGTTGGCGCCGGTGACGCCCAGGCCACGGTAGAAATCGTCGATGGACTGGCCCTTGAGCAAGTCTTCGCGGCCCAGCTTGGCGGCGGCGTCATTGAAACTTGAACTGCCCGCTTGCACGGTTTGGTCGTCCAGCACAGCGTCGAAAACCGCTTTGTTGACCCCGGACTGAATCACCGCCTTGTCCGCCGGCACGCCGCTGGCGATCAGGTCGTTCATTTGCTTGCCGGAGGTGATGTTTTGGTACTCGGCCTTGACCTTGTCCTTGATGTCTTGCGGGGCGTTTTCCAGGGCTTTCTTGTAGTCCGGCTGCTTGCCAAGCGCCTGGGCGTAAAAGTCGGGGTATTTGATAAAGCTCGACAGCGCGTCCGTGGTGCTCGCGCCCTTGACCGCAAACGCGCTTTCCAGGGCGTCGGTGCTGGAGGACGCTGCCAGGCGGCGTTCCATCTCGGCTTTCAGTGACGGGTCGGCGGCGACCATTTTCTGCAGTTGCTCGGTGCCCTGGGTGTTGAGGAACTGCTGGACGTCCGGGTCCTTGCTCAGCTTGTCGATGCGGCTTTGCACGTCGTTGATGAAATCTTCACGTTGCTGGCCCGGCGACTTGCCGTCACCCGACCACTCGTTGGCGCCGTCTGGCCCCTGATGGGCGAACGCGTCAGCACCCGCCTTGTAGTTGGCCAGCCCGGTGGACAGCTGGATGATCGCGGCGGTTTTATCCGCGCCGCTGGCGCTGCTGTTGCCGCTGACGAAATAGTCGGCGCCAACCTTGGAGGCGTCGCCGCCAGCGGCCTTCACGGCGTCTTCGGTGGCCTTGGCGTTGAGGTCCTTGATCTGGTCGTCGGCGCTGTTGCCGTCCAAGCCCTTGAGGTTGTCGTAGCCGTACTTACCAAAATCCTGCAGGCGCCCCGCTTCCGTGCCGTGGCGCGCTTCGCCACTTTTGGTGAAGCCGTCGATGCGGCCATTGCCCACATCGCCACCGTCAATGTGCTTGCCGGTTTCGTCGTAGTTTTCCACGTAATTGAGCACCTGGGCTGCGCGCCAGGCGGCGTCCGGGTCGTGCTCAAAGTCGCCGACGCGCTCGCGCAGCGCGTCTTTTACGCCACTCTGGTTGCCGAGGTTTTTCAACAACGGGTTGTCGTCGATGATCTGTTGCGCGCTGCGCGTGTCGCCCACCGGGCGGCCTTCGCCGGGCAAAGGCAGGTGATTGGACGGGGCATCGCCTTTGGGTGGGGTCTTGGGTTTGCTGACCGGCAAATCGCCTTTGAGGGTGTCCCAGCCGTACTTGCCGAAATCCTGCAGGCGCCCGGCTTCGGTACCGTGGCGTGCGTCGCCGCCTTTGGTGAAACCGTCGATCTTGCCGTTGCCGGCGTCGTTGAGCTCAGCCCGCTTAAGCGGAGTTTTACCGTTTTCGTCGAGCTTTTCGATGTGTTCCAGCACCCGGCTCGCGCGGTAGGCAGCGTCCGGGTCATGCTCGAAATCGCCCACGCGTTCACGCAGCTTGTCTTTGACGCCACTCTGGTTACCCAGGTTTTTCAACAGCGGGTTGTCATCAATGATCTGCTGCGCGGTGCGAAAGTCGCCTTGAGGCCGCTTTGTATCCGGCCCGAGACGGTTGTCACCGGCCTGATTGTCCACCGCCCTGGAAACCGCTGTATTCCAGTTAGGGTTGGTGCCCGCTTTGGGCGTGCTGTCGACCGGTTTCACCTGCATAACCTTTCTCCTGTTTGGGCATGGGAGAAGGATTATTGGACGGCAAGTGCAACAGTCTTGTTACACGCTAACAATTGACATCCGTAGAGTCACACTGCCACTACTGGACAGCAGCGCCACGGATAAACTTTTAGTTAACTTAGTTTAACTTTTTTTAAAAAATCCGCCGCAGAGCCTGCGGCGGCAAACCAAAGGTTTTTGTCGAAGCAGAGCGGCTAAGACCCTGTCAACGCTACACCGGGGGCCGATTAAAAGACGTGAAGTTTAATTAATCGAGTTTAATTAATTTCACGGCTGCAGGCCGCGCAAACTGTGCTTAGAATCAGCCACGGCAAACACGCCGACTACAATAAAAACGGCAACGCCTCACTTCAAAACCCTGCCCAAAAAACCGATGCATTATCCAAATAAAGTGCGGTGTTTCTGTGCGCGCGTTAATTATTCCGGGGAAGTAAAAACATGATTAAACAGTGGAGCCTGTTAACACTGGCGGTGTGCGCCGGTATCAGCCAAGTCGCCCTCGCCGACGCCGTCACCGACCAGGCGGATTCCAAGGGTTTTATTGAAGGCAGCAGTGTCACCGGGTTGTTGCGTAATTACTATTTTGACCGGGACCGGCAGAGCGGCAAGGCCGACAACCGTGACTGGACCCAGGGCGCCATGCTCAACTACGCCTCGGGCTTCACCCAGGGCACCATCGGTTTTGGCGTGGATGCCTACGCTTACGGCGCGATGAAGCTGGACGCTACCCACGAAGACAACAACACCGGCAACCTGCCGACCGACCGCAACGGCGACCCCAAAGATGGCTACGGCTCCGTCGGCGCTGCGGTGAAGATCAAGGTCTCCAAGACACAACTGAAATTCGGTGACATGCAGCCCACTGCCCCGGTGTTCGCCACCGGTGGCACGCGTATTTTGCCGCAGACCGCCACCGGTTTTGACCTGACCAGCAGCGAAATCGCCGGGCTGGACCTGGAGGCCGGGCACTTCACCAGCACCAACAGCGGCATGACCAGCAACCATGACCACGATATCTACGCGACCTACGCCAATGTGGCGGCCAACAGCGCGAGTTTCGTCGGCGGCAAGTACACCTTTACGCCGTCCCTGAGTGCAACGGTGTATGCCGGCGAACTGGAAGACATCTGGCGCCAGTACTACACCAACCTCAACTACGTCATCCCGATGGGCCATGACCAGTCGCTGGCACTGGACGGCAACCTGTACCGCACCCTCGACACCGGCAGCGCCAAGGCCGGTGCGATCAACAACACCACCTACTCGGTGGCGGCGGCCTACTCGTTCCTGGCCGCTCACACCCTGACGCTGTCGTTCCAGAAAGTGCACGGCGACACGCCGTTCGACTACATCGGCACCGGCAACAACGGCGCGGGTGAAGGCGGCGATTCGGTGCTGCTGGCCAACTCGATCCAGTGGGGCGACTTCAACGGCCCGGGCGAACAGTCCTGGGGCGTGCGCTATGACCTGAACATGGCGAGCTACGGCGTGCCGGGCTTGAGCTTCATGACCCGCTACGTCAATGGCTCGGACATCAACGGCACCCACACCCCGGCCAACAGCGCGTATGTCGGCGACTATGGCGCCGATGGCGACCACCACGAGACCGACGTGGAGGCCAAATATGTGCTGCAAAGCGGCCCGGCGAAGAACCTTTCGTTCCGTGTGCGTGACGCCATGATTTCATCGAACGCCGATCAGGGCGATGGCAAACTCAATGAGCTGCGATTGATCGTCGACTACCCGTTCACCCTGCTGTGACCGGCAGTTTGCCCCTGCTGTGATTTTCGCGGACCATGGGCGCCTTTCTGTTCCTGTAAACAAGAGGCGCCCATGGCCAACCACGACCTGTCCTTCACCCCCGATCCGGATGCCGACTCGATCTCCTCCGACGTCATCGGCTTCAACGGTATTCTGGTCTCTACCCAAATCCCGACGCGCGCCGACGGCAGCCTGGAACTGGGCGACATCACCCTGCAAAGCGAATGCACCCTGCAGGCGCTGAAAGTCGCACTGGAAAAAGCCGGCAGTTCGATGGACCGTGTGATGCACCTGACCATCTACCTCACCGACATGGCCGATCGCGCCGCGTTCAACGACGTCTACAAGCGCTTTTTCGCCAAGCCATGGCCGGTGCGTGCAGCCGTGGGTGTGGCCGCATTGGCCGTGGAAGGCATGCGCGTGGAAGTCACCGCGATGGCTGCCAAGGCCTGAGTTTTCATCACCACTGCCGATCAACTGTGGGAGCTGGCTTGCCTGCGATTGCCTCACCGCAAGGTTGCTGAACGACCGCGCCGCCCGCATCGCAGGCAAGCCAGCTCCCACATTGAATCGGCGCTGCCTTGCCGCATTGCGCCCCACAGCCCTGCGGTAGATGCCGGTCAGGCATTTCACAGCTACAATGCGCGCCTCAACCGTGACAAGCCTGACTAAAAAAACTATGTCCTTGCCCAAGCACCACCTGGAATTGCTCAGCCCGGCCCGTGATGTTGCCATCGCGCGCGAGGCTATCTTGCATGGCGCCGACGCCATCTACATCGGCGGCCCAAGCTTTGGCGCCCGTCATAACGCCTGTAACGAGGTGAGCGATATCGCTCAATTGGTGGAATTCGCGCGCCGTTACCACGCCCGGGTGTTCACCACCATCAACACCATCCTGCATGACAACGAGCTGGAACCGGCGCGCAAGCTGATCCATCAGCTGTACGACGCCGGCGTTGACGCATTGATCGTGCAAGACCTGGGCGTGATGGAGCTGGATATTCCGCCCATCGAGCTGCACGCCAGTACCCAGACCGACATTCGCACCCTGGGCCGCGCAAAATTTCTCGACCAGGCCGGTTTCTCGCAGTTGGTATTGGCCCGCGAGCTGAACCTGCAGGAAATCCGCGCGATTGCCGATGAAACCGAGGCCGCCGTCGAGTTCTTCATCCACGGCGCGCTGTGCGTGGCGTTTTCCGGGCAGTGCAATATCTCCCACGCGCAAAATGGCCGCAGCGCCAACCGTGGCGACTGCTCCCAGGCGTGCCGCCTGCCGTACACGTTGAAAGATGACCAGGGCCGCGTCGTGGCCTTTGAAAAGCACCTGCTGTCGATGAAAGACAACAACCAGAGCGCCAACTTGCGTGCGCTGGTTGAAGCCGGCGTGCGTTCGTTCAAGATCGAAGGTCGCTACAAGGACATGGGCTATGTGAAAAACATCACCGCCTATTACCGCCAGCGCCTCGACGAAATCCTCGAAGACCGCCCGGACCTGGCCCGCGCTTCCAGCGGCCGTACCGCGCATTTCTTCCTGCCGGACCCGGAAAAAACCTTTCACCGGGGCAGCACCGACTACTTTGTCAGCGACCGCAAGATCGACATCGGCGCCTTTGACACTCCGACCTTTACCGGCCTGCCGGTAGGCGTGGTGGAAAAAGCCGGCAAGCGCGACCTGCAAGTGGTGACCCACGAGCCGCTGTCCAATGGCGACGGCCTCAATGTGTTGGTCAAACGCGAAGTCGTCGGCTTCCGCGCCAACATTGCCGAGCCTAAAGGCGAGTTCGAGGAAGACGGCGAGAAGCGCTACCGCTACCGCGTCGAGCCCAACGAAATGCCGGCCGGCCTGCATCAATTGCGCCCCAACCATCCGTTGAACCGCAACCTGGACCATAACTGGCAACAGGCCTTGCAGAAGACCTCTGCCGAGCGCCGTATTGGCCTGTCCTGGGCGGTACGCCTGCGTGAAGAAGGCCTGGACGTGACCGCGACCAGCGAAGAAGGCATCAGCGCCAGCGTCACCCTGCCCGGCCCGTTCGGCGTGGCCAACAAGCCCGAACAAGCGCTGGACACCCTGCGCGACCTGCTCGGCCAACTCGGTACCACCGAGTACCACGCCACCGGCATCGCACTGGATGCACCGCAAGCGTTCTTCATCCCCAACTCGCAGCTCAAGGCCTTGCGCCGCGAAGTGATCGAAGCGCTGACCGCCGCCCGCGTCGCCGCTCACCCCCGTGGTGGGCGTAAAGCCGAAACCTCACCGCCGCCCGTTTACCCGGAAGCGCACTTGTCGTTCCTGGCCAACGTCTACAACCAGAAAGCGCGTGACTTCTACCACCGTCACGGCGTGAAGCTGATCGATGCGGCCTTCGAAGCCCACGAAGAAACCGGCGAAGTGCCCGTGATGATCACCAAGCACTGCCTGCGTTTCTCGTTCAACCTGTGCCCGAAACAGGCCAAGGGCGTGACCGGCGTGAAAACCAAAGTGGCGCCGATGCAGTTGATCCACGGCGATGAAGTCCTGACCCTGAAGTTCGACTGCAAGCCTTGCGAAATGCACGTGGTCGGCAAGATCAAGGGGCATATCCTCGGGCTGCCGCAGCCGGGCAGCGCTGTGGAGCATTTCAACCCGGAAAATATTATCTTCCAGGGCACGCACTAACCCGCCGGGAGCGGGGCCACCACCAGCCCCGCTGCAACCCGGCCGCCGCCAGCAGAATCGCCGCCACCCCCAGCCATTGCAGCCAGCCCAGGCGATGGCCGAAGGCAAACCAGTCGACGAAGATGGCGGCGATGGGGTAGATAAACGACAGCGCGCCGGTGATGGCCGTTGGCAACTTCTGGATCGCGCCATACAGCAACACGTACATCAAACCGGTGTGCACCACCCCCAGCGTGACCAGCGCCGCCCAGGCATTCGTCGAGGCAGTCAGGCTGTTCCAGGGCACCAGCGGCGCCAGCAACAGCGCGCCAGTGGTCACCTGGATCAATGCCATCAAATGCGGCGGTACATCCTTCAAGCGCTTGATGATCAGCGCGGCAATCGCGTACAAAAACGCTGCGCCCAGGGCCAGCGCGATACCCGCCAGGTAATTTTCGCCACTGCTATGCGCCTGACTGTGGGCGGTAACAATCGCCAACATGCCCAGGAACGCGACGCTCAACCAGGCCATTTTCTGCACGGTGATCCGTTCACCCAGGAACACCGCCGCCAGCAACACCAACATGAACGGCTGCACGTTGTACACCGCCGTGCTGATAGCAATCGAGGCATGGGAATAGGATTCGAACAGCAACAGCCAGTTGCCGACAATGGCCACGCCGCTGAGCATGGCCAGGCCGAACCTGGCCCAGGTCAACAGGTCCAGCCGCAGGTAACCCAGCACCGCGCACACCAGCAGCAGCGTCAGCCCGCCAATTACGCAACGCCAGAACACCACTTCGATCACCGACACACCCGACACCAGCACAAACCAGCCAATGGTGCCCGAGATCAGCATGGCGGCGATCATTTCCCACGACCCGCGACGGATAGATGTGTCCACGTTTTATGCTCCTCAAGTGAGGCCCAATTATGGCAATCTGCACACAGCCGGCTCCAGCGACAAAAAAAGGCAAAACCCGGCAAATACCTTTTCTTATTAGGCATACAGCATGATTGACACTATCGACAGGCAACTCATCGCCGCCCTGATGGACGACTCGCGCTTGTCGCTCAAGGCGTTGGCAGGCATTACCGGGCTGTCCTCGCCCAGCGTCGGCGAACGCCTGCGCCGCCTTGAAGAGCGCGGCGTGTTGACCCACTACACCGTCGACATCGACCCCAGGCACTTCGGCTACCTGCTGCAAGCCATCGTGCGCATTCGGCCATTGCCCGGCAAATTGCAGGAAGTGGAACGCCAGATCCAGGCGATCCCGCAGTTTACCGAGTGCGACAAGGTCACCGGCGAGGACTGCTTCATCGCGCGTTTGCATGTGCGCACCATGGAACAGCTGGACACCCTGCTCGACCGCCTCAATGCCTACGCCGAAACCAACACCGCCATCGTCAAGAAAACCCCGGTAAAGCGCCGGTTGCCGCCGTTGGCGGATGAGTGATCCGCCGCTCACCGTGGCGAGCGGGTTTGTTGTGGCAAGTGGGCGCCTGTTGTGGCAAGTGGGCTTGTTGTGGCGAGCGGGCTTGCCCCGCGTTGGGCTGCGCAGCAGCCCCAAAATAGTCACCGCGTTTTTCCAGATATATTTCATCGTCAGGTTTGGGGCCGCTGCGCAGCCCAACGCGGGGCAAGCCCGCTCGCCACAACAAGCCCGCTTGCCAGCGCCTCAGTCATGCAGCCCTGCGGCAGCCGCCAACAACCCCCGAAACTTGCGATACCGCGCTTGCAACACTGGCTGTTGCGTCACATCCGGCCAGTACCGAGCCTTGACCGGCAGCCCCGCTTGCAGCAACTCCGCGCCCTGCCCGATCGATACAAACCCCAGCTTCGCCGCGCCAATGCACGCGCTCAATTCACTGCCGTGCAGCGTGAAAATCTCCCGTTGCAGGACATTCGCCAGCAACTGCGCCCAGTATTCACTGCGCGCTCCGCCGCCAACCAGGGCGCAAGCCCCTACGTCGGCGCCCGCCGATTGCACTGCGTGCAGGGCGTCGAGCAGGCCGAAACCCACGCCTTCCATCACCGCATACCCGAGCATCGCCGGTGTGCAGTCGTGGCCGAGGCTCATAAAGCCGCCGCGCAACAAGGGATCGTTGTGCGGCGTGCGTTCACCGGCGAGGTACGGCAGAAACAACGGCGTGTCCAGCGGCACGGGTTGGGTGATTGGCAGCTGCGCCTGCACCTGGTCCAACAATGTCTGTTCATCCGCCGTGCCGGTGAGCCGTGTCACCCAGCGCAAACAACTGGCGCCGGCAAGCATGGCGCCCATGGTGTACCAGCGGTCTGGCAATGCATGGCAAAAACTGTGCACGGCGCTGGCCGGGTTGCCGGCGGCGCGATCGGTAATCGCCACAATCGCAGCGCTGGTGCCAAGGGTGATAAAACCGTCACCGGCGTTGATCGCGCCGATGCCCACGGCGGCCACCGGGTTATCGCCACCACCGCCCGCGATGACCACCTCAGGCGACAAACCCAACCCGGTGGCGGTTAACAGGCCACTGGCCGCGCCGCCTTCTACCAGCCTCGGCATCTGCGCAGGCGTCAGCCCCGTGGCACGCAGCATCGGCGTAAACCACTCGCGCCGCGCCACATCCAGCCACAGCGTGCCGGCAGCGTCCGACATCTCGCTGATGCGCTCGCCACTCAAGCGCAGCCGCAGGTAATCCTTGGGCGACAGCACGCAATCAATCGCCTTGAACACGTCAGGCTCATGCGCTTGCAGCCACAGCAGTTTCGGCGCGGTCAGGCCCGCCATGGGCAGGCTGCCGGTGACATCGGCAAAGCCTGATCCAAGCCATTCGGCTTCGGCGACCGCGCGGGAGTCATCCCACAAAATCGCCGGGTACAACACACGATTATCGGCGCCCAGCAGCACCGCGCCGTGCATCTGGCCGGACAGACCAATGCACGCCACCCGGCCAAAAGCCTCATGGGCGCGCAACACGTCCAGCGCCTGCAAACAGGCTTGCCACCAGTCTTCGGGGGTTTGTTCGGACCAGCCGCTCTGGCGCCGCGAGACGTTCAAGCGCACACCGGCGTGAGCCAATACGGCACCGCGGGCATCCATCAGGATCGTCTTGAGTTCAGAAGTGCCGAGGTCAATGCCAAGGGATACGGGGCTGTTCATACGCAAGTCTTCCAATCAGATACAGCCACATGAGTTACGCAGTTGCAGGTTCGGCGCCAGGCGCACGCTCTGGGTCGGCGCGTCTGGCGTTGCCATGCGCTGCAACAACATCTGCACCGCGCGAGCGCCCAGCGCCTTGACCGGCTGGGCGATCAGGGTCAGGCGCGGCACGAAAAAATCCGCCCAGTCAAAATCATCAAAGCCGACCAGGCACATCTGCCCTGGCACCTCAATGTGTGCATCACGCAGGGCATGCATGGCGCCTAACGTCATCAGGTTATTGCCCGCCATGATCGCCGTGGGCGGCAACGGCAACGCCAACAGCTGTGCGGTTGCAACGCGCGCCGGCTGGCTGTTGGAGCCGCCGTTGACCAGCAACTGCGCGTCGAATGCCAGGCCTGCCGCCTGCAGCGCGGTGCGATAACCGGCCACGCGTTCATCGGTAGTGCCCAGCCCCGCACGCCCGGCGATAAAACCGATGCGTCGGTGCCCGTGTTCAATCAAATGCGCGACCAGCGCCTGGGTGGACTGGGTATTCTCCACGCCGACCTGATCAAACCGCTCGCTCGTCATGCGGTCCACCAGCACCGTCGGCATCTCGTTGGCCTGCAAATACTCCAGGGCCAATGAGCCGGTGGACGGCGCCAGTAAAATCCCGTCAACGCGCCGGTGATGCAGCGCTGTAACCACCCGCAGCTCCTGCTCCGGGTCGTCGTGGGTGTCCACAAACAGCATCATGTAGCCGTGCTTGGCGCATTCGGTTTCGATGGCATGCACGGTTTCGCTGAAGTAATGGTTGGACAGCGCCGAAATCGCCACGCCAATCGTGCTGGTGCTGGAACGGGCCAGCGAGCGCGCCAGGGTGTTGGGGATGTAACCCAGTTCCTGAATCGCGCGCTGAACCGCCTGCACCGTGGCCGGGCTGACTTTGCGGGTGCCGTTCAGCACGTGCGACACCGTTGAGGTCGAGACCCCCGCCCGGATTGCCACGTCCTCAGTGGTGACCACAGCGCTGCTCCCTTTTTCAGTGACTCAACGTTTACTCGACCAGCCGCTGTAGCTGCCGACGTTGTCACGGGTGATCAGTTTTGGCGCAAGCAGGGTCACCGCTTCGGCCGGGGCTTTGTCATTGAGAATGTCATTGCCCACGTTCACGGCCGTTTGCGCCATGGCCCACGGGTCCTGGCTGGCGGAGGCCTGAATCTGCGTGTCGGTCTTCAGCGCATTCTCGATGTCGGGCGCGCCGTCCACCGAGGTAATGATGATGCCGCTGCGTTTAAGCTGCTTGGCCGCCAGGTCGCTGCCGATGGCTTGCGGGTCGTTGATCGCAAACAGGCCGTCGATTTTCGGGAAGCGTGTGAGGTAGCCCTGCATCACGTTCAAGCCGCCTTCGCGCGAGCCTTTGCCGTCTTGATCATCGGACAGCACCTTGATGTCCGGCGCACCGGCCAGTGCCGCCTTGCAGCCTTTTACGCGGTCGGTGACGGCGGTGACTTGCGGGCCGTTCTGGATGATTACGTTGCCTTTGCCCGAGAGCTTGTCCACCAGGAACTGGCAGGCCAGTTTGCCGGCTTCGACGTTGTCGGTTTGCACCGTGGCGTTCACGCCTTTGGCGTCTACATCCACAGCAACGACGACGATACCGGCGTCGCGGGCTTTCTTGATCGCCGAGGCCATGGCCGAAGGGTCGACCGCGTTGATCAGGATCAGGTCGACCTTGGACGAGATGAAGTTATCGATCTGCGAGAACTGCTTGCTCAGGTCATAGTCCGCCGACACCGAGGTGACTTTGACGTTGGGGTTCAGCTCCTTGGCGCGGGCCGTGGCGCCGTCGGCCAGGGTCACGAAGTACGGGTTGCCGAGCGAGCCCATGCTGATACCCAGGGCTTTCAATTCACGGGCTTCGACCGCCTGGGACATCAGGGCAGCCAGGGCGATAACGGGAAAGAGGCGTTTGACGTTCATGCGGGTCTCTCTTGTGATTGTTGTTTGAGTGAATTCAAGTCCGCGCACCGGACTGGCGATAACGATCCAGCGCCACCGCGCCAATGATCACGATGCCTTTGATGATGTACTGCCAGATATCCGATACGCCCAGCAGCACCAGGCCGTTGGTGAGTACCGCGATGATCAGCGCGCCAATCAGCGTGCCGCCGATGGTGCCGACGCCGCCGGTAAAACTGGTGCCGCCGAGGATCACCGCAGCAATCGCATCCAGCTCGTAGGATTGCCCAAGTTGCAGGCCGTTGGCGGCGAACAGGCGTGATGCGCTCATCACCGCGCCGAGCCCGGCGAGGGCACCGGACATGGCGTAGACGAACAGCAGCACTTTCCACACCTTGATCCCCGACAGCCGCGCCGCTTCGGGGTTGCCGCCCACCGAATAGATCTGCACGCCCATCACCGTGCGGCGCAGGATGAACCACGACAGCGCCACCACGGCCACGGCGATGATCACCAGCCAGGGCACGCCGAGCACAGAATCATTGCCGATAAACGCGAACGGCAGATCGGGGTTGAACACGGTTTTGTCATCGGCCAGCAAGCGCGCCAGACCGCGCATGGCGGTGAGTGCGCCGAGGGTGACGATAAACGGTGGCAGGCGCATGAAGGCGATCAAGCCGCCATTGACCAGGCCGAGCAACAGGCCGAAGCCGATGCCGGCGGCAATCCCGAACATGCCGAATTGCGGCGACATCGAGGCTTGCAGGGCCACCACCGCCGACGCCGCCAGAATCGCGCCCACCGACAGGTCGATGCCCGCCGTAAGGATTACGAAGGTCATGCCCGCCGCCAGCACCACATTGACCGAGGCCTGTTGGGTGATGATCGACAGGTTCTGCACGGTCAGGAAGTTCTCGCTGGCCAGGGCGAAACCCACCAGCAACAGGATCAGCACCGGCAGCATGCCGACCGTGCGCATCAACTCGCGAACCCGCTCAGCTTTACCTACTGTTGCAACATTTAACTCAGCCATTGGCAACCACCTGATCGCCACCGGTGGCGAGGTCAATAATACGTTCCTGGGAAATAACGTGGCCGGACGCCCCGCCGACTTCGGCGACCAACTGGCCTTCACGCATGATCAGCACACGGTCGCAGGTGCCGATGATTTCCGGCAGCTCGCTGGAAATCACCACGATGCCCACACCGGCCAGCGCCAGTTGATTGATGATGCGGTAGATCTCGGACTTGGAGCCGATGTCCACGCCGCGTGTGGGTTCGTCGAGAATCAGCACGTGCGGCTTGACCTCCAGCAAGCGCGCGAGCAGCACTTTCTGCTGATTGCCGCCGGACAATGCGCCGACGTTAACCTTGCCCGACGCCACGCGAATCGACAGCGACTTGATCGCGTCAGTCGAACGCTGCAAGGCGTGGCCACGGTCGAGCACGCCACCGGCATGTGCGTCCGGCACACAGGCGCAGACATTGATGTTGTCCGCCACGCTCATGTCGAGAAACAGGCCCTGGGCCTTGCGGTCTTCGGTGAGGTACACCACGCCGGCGCGAATCGCGTCCGCCGGGGTGCGCAGTTGGGTAACGCTCTTGCCGACCACTTCAAGGGTGCCGCTGGTGCGCGGGTCGGCAGCAAAAATCAACCGCGCAAGCTCGGTACGCCCTGCCCCCACCAACCCGGCAATACCCAGCACTTCACCGGCGTGCAGGTCGAAACTGCAGTTGCGCACGCGCTTGCCGTCGGCCATGTCACGCACGCGCATCACCACGTTTCCGGGGTTGTAGGCGGCGTGCTCCTTTTTGTAGAAACCGGAGAGGTCGCGGCCCACCATCATTTTCACCAGCACTTCGGCCGACAGCGCATCGCGGGTCAGCTCGCCGATGTATTGGCCGTCGCGCAGCACTGAAACCCGGTCGGACAACTCATAAATCTCGGCCATGCGATGGCTGATGTAGATGATCGCCAGGCCCTGGCTGCGCAGTTGTTTGATCAATGCAAACAGGCGGTCGGTTTCGCGCGATGACAGCGGCGTGGTCGGCTCGTCCATCACCAGGATTTTGGCCTGACCATGCAGGGCACGGGCAATTTCGACCAACTGGCGCTCGGCAATCGAGAGGCTGCTGACCCGTGTCGCGGGCTTGAATTCAGCACCCAGGCGTTGCAGCACTTCCTCGCAACCGGCCTGCATGCCCTTGCGATCGATGGTCCAGCCACGCCGCAGTTCACGGCCCAAATAGATATTTTCGGCCACGCTCAGGTTCGGGCACAGGCTCAGTTCCTGATAGATCACGGCGATGCCGAGGGCTTTGGCAGTGGCGGGATTGAAGGTGGCGACGGGCTGGCCGTCAATGCGGATTTCACCGCCGGGGTCGGCCTGGTAAGCGCCGGAGAGGATTTTCATCAAGGTCGATTTGCCGGCGCCGTTCTCACCCATCAAGGCGTGGATTTCACCTGGGTAGACCTTCAGGCCGACATTTTTGAGCACGCGCAACCCGTTGAAGGTTTTGCTGATGCCCTGCATCTCAAGCAAGGGTTCAAGGCTCATGGATGAGCTCCTGGCATTATTATTTTTGTAGTCGAGTGCCGCCGACTCTAGTCAGTTACATTTCCTTACGCAAGCGCTTGCGTGCGCCGTTTATCGTCTGATGAAACGTTTCATCATGCGTTTAAGTCGCAAGGCCGGAAAAATCGGTCATTGCACGCAAGGAATGGTAAATGACCGTGGATTAAGCTGGCAGATGGACACCTTCAATGCTCAAAACGTCATAATGTCTGCTATTGTCCAAAGACCTCATCTCCTCCTCGTCGCGCTCGCGCGACCTTCTGTGAGCATGCTCTGCGCCATCCTCTGTTGACGATGGCGGGCCTGAAGTGCACGGATGTCTTGCGATGGATACACGCTCAACCGACCAACCGCCCGAACCGCAGTCGCGGGCTGAAAAAATAGTCGAATTCAAACGCCAGAAAACCCTGCTCAAGACCGGTGCCCTGCAAGACGCGATTTTCAACAGCGCGTACTTCTCCAGCATTGCGACCGATGAAAAAGGCGTTATTCAAATCTTCAACGTCGGCGCCGAACGCATGCTCGGCTATGCCGCCGCCGACGTCGTCAACCGCATCACCCCTGCCGATATTTCCGACCCTGTTGAACTGATCACCCGCGCCGACGCCCTCAGCCTGGAACTCGACACGCCCATCACCCCAGGCTTCGAAGCGCTGGTGTTCAAGGCCTCACGGGGCATCGAAGACATTTACGAACTGACCTACATCCGCAAGGACGGCAGTCGGTTGTCGGCGATGGTCTCGGTGACCGCCCTGCGCAACCGGCATGACACGATCATCGGCTACCTGCTGATCGGCACCGACAACACCGCGCGCAAACAGGAAGAAGCCGAGCGCAAAGGCTTCGAACGTGCGCTGGAAGAAAAAAACCTGGAGCTCGAACACGCCAGCCGCATGAAGTCGGAATTCCTCGCGACCATGTCCCATGAGCTGCGCACGCCACTGAACGCGGTGATCGGGTTTTCCGAGGCGCTCAAGGATGGCCTGGTCGGCGACATGAGCGACACTCAACGCGAATACATTGGCGACATCTTCACCAGCGGCCAGCATCTGTTGTCGCTGATCAACGACATTCTCGACCTGTCCAAGGTCGAGGCCGGCATGATGGAGCTGGAACTGGAGCCAGTGGAACTCGCGGGGCTGTTGGCCAACAGCCTGTTGATCGTGCGCGAAAAGGCCGCCCTGCAACGCATCCAGCTCAAGCTCGAATACGCAGACGATGTCGGCAGCCTGGAACTGGACCAGCGCAAGACCAAGCAGATCGTCTACAACCTGCTGGCGAATGCGGTGAAGTTCAGCGCACACGGCAGCAGCGTGACCCTGGCGGTGCGCGAAGTGGACCGCGAGCAGGTCGGGCAGATTCCCGGAGACTGGCCGGCCCACGGCTTTGCGCTGCAACCCAGTACGCACCAGCGTTTTCTGGAGTTAAGCGTCAGCGACACGGGCATTGGCATTGCCGAAGATGACATGGGCAAGCTGTTCAAGGCGTTCAGCCAGATCGACAGCAGCCTGGCGCGCAAATTCGAAGGCACCGGCCTGGGGCTGGCGATGGTCAAGCAACTGACCGACCTGCATGGCGGCAGCGTTGCCGTGGCCAGTCGCGAAGGTTTGGGCGCGCGCTTCGTGGTGTGGTTGCCGCTGCATCGCGCGCCACTCACGGAGGCCCCATGGCCGAAATCCTGATCGTCGAAGACAACGAGGCCAACATGCGCCTGGCGCGCTTGCTGCTGGTCAATGCCGGCCACAGCGTGCTGTGGGCAGCGGATGCGGAGACGGGCCTGACCCTGGCCCGGGACAAGCAACCGGCACTGATCCTGATGGACATTCAACTGCCGGGGATGGACGGCCTGGCGGCCACTTTGCTGCTCAAACAGGACCCGTTGACCGCGCACATTCCGGTGATTGCCCTGACTGCGATGGCCATGAAAGAAGACCGCGAGAAGACCCGACTGGCCGGCTGCGATGCCTACATCATCAAACCGCTGCGCTACAAAGAGCTGTATCAGGTGATCGACACCTTGCTGCAAACGAACATCAGCCCTCTCACATGAGTCCTCTCCATGGCCAGCCAACCCGCAACGTTATTAATCGTTGATGATGAACCCCAGGTTCGCAAGTTATTGGAAACCTTGTTGCAACATGAGGGCTACCTGACCCTGACTGCGAGCAGCGGCGAAGAAGCCCTGCAGCTGGTGGCGCAACAGCCGCCCGACCTGATCCTGCTGGACATCATGATGCCAGGCATGGACGGCTACGAAGTCGCCAGCCAGCTGAAAAGTGATGAAGCCACGGCGAACATCCCGATCATCATGCTTTCAGCGCTGAGCGAGTCCAGCGCGCGTGTCAGCGGGCTGGAAACCGGCGCGGAGGAATTTCTCAGCAAACCGGTGGAGCGTGTCGAGTTATGGCTGCGCGTGCGCAACCTGCTCAGGCTGAAGGCGCGCGGCGATCAACTGAAAAACCACAGCCTGATGCTGGAGCAGCAACTGCAACAAAACACCGGCGCGGTGGCGGGCATGAACGTGCATGACCTCGCCCGCAAGGACCTGGAGGCGGCGCTGCGCCTGGCCGTTGACCAGGGTGACTTCACCGTGCATTACCAGCCCAAACTTGAACTGGCGGGCGGCCAGATATGTGCCCTTGAAGCCCTGCTGCGCTGGGAGCGCCCAGGCTACGGCGCGGTGTCCCCGGCGGTGTTTGTGCCGATACTGGAGAGCCTCGGGCTGATTGTCACCGTGGGCCGCTGGGTCATCAAAACCGTGTGCGAACAAATTGCCGAGTGGCAGCGTGGCGAGATTGGCCCGGTTGAAGTCTCGGTAAACGTCTCCGGCCATCAATTGATCGAGGGCGACCTGATTTCGGATATCTCGCGCATCCTTGCGCAAACCGGGGTTGAGGCGCATTGGCTGGAGGTTGAGCTGACCGAGGGTTCGCTGATGGAAAACACTCAGCACACCATCGACAGCCTGCAGCGGCTGCGCGCCATGGGCGTGAAAATCTCCATCGACGACTTCGGCACCGGCTATTCAAGCCTGGCGTACCTGCGGCGTTTCCCTATCGATACGCTAAAGATCGATATCGCGTTTATTCGTGAAGTCACCACCAACCCGCAGGACGCGGCCATTGCCCGTACCATCATCGAACTGGCCCACAGCCTCAACCTGCGAGCGGTAGCCGAAGGCGTGGAAACCCAGGAGCAACTCGCCTTCTTAAAAGAGGCCGGCTGCGATCAGATTCAGGGCTATCTGTTCAGTCGACCATTGCCCGTCACAACCCTGGAACGCCTGCTACTGGAGCGTCTCAAAGGGCCGTGAATCAGGCGCGCGCAGGCTTTGATCAAGCCGCGATGGGCAGCACTCAAGCGTTTGGTGCGGCTGATCAGCGCCAGAACCGGCTACAGGGCAGCCACCTTGAGGTCGCCCATTTTCACCCAAACGCTGCGCGCTCGTTTCATGGAAAATACTTCTCGACCAGCGCGTAAAGAATGGCAGCTGTTTCAGCGTCCAGAACGCCATCGTACTTTTTAGGGCGAAAATGAAGTTGAAAGGCGCGTATCAGATTAGTGCAGTTTTGTTGAACGCTTGCTCCAGAAACGTCATACCCGTATCGGCTCATTTTAGCCAGGACATCCACGTTCGTTGGCAGGACCTTTTCAAATCGCATTTCGTAATTTTGCTTCGTTGCCTCGTCGTACCAGGCTCCAACCCCCGCGTCATGCAGTTTTTTCCACGGAAACTCAGCCCCCGGGTCGGATTTCCTTCCCGCTGAAATATCACTGTGTCCGAGTACTTGGGTGGGGGTGATATCGGGGTAGCGGGACAGGATGTCTGTTGCCAGTTCTATCACTGAATTCACCTGTACGGGGTCATAAGGCGGAAACGTAAATACCCCTTTATTATCAACTGCCAAACTAACGATCTCGACGCCAATGGATGTGTCGTTAAGGTTACTGCGTCCGGCCCAACTGCTGACGCCCGCATGCCACGCCCGTTCCTTTTCGTCGACCAGACCAAAAATAGTCATGCCCTTGAATCCTGCGTCAACGTAGGTTTTTTCGGTAGGGTCTGGCACCAGGTAATGCGCGCTCACTTGGCCTCCAGTAAGTGCGGCTGCCGCGGTTGGCAAATTGCAAGCTGTGTAATGCAGTAAGAGAAAGCGAATTCGACTGTTAAATCCTTTAACAGCGCGATAGGTGGTGGTGTCAAGCTTATACATAAGAATTCCCTTTATTTAAGCCAGCAACAGTGAGTTAGAAGACGGCCTCATCATCACAACCCACCGTGGTAGCTAGCGGTGCGGCAATCGATCTGAAGCGTCAACTGAATCCGCAGCAGGCGCGTGGCAGGCGGCGTTTAGCTAACGTATCTGTTTGACTGAGGTGCCACACCTGTCAGGAATAACAGTTCTTTATATTTTTTCGAGATAACTGCACTCCCCGGCTAACTTGAGCCGCAAACTTGCTTCTGCGCATGCACTTGCCGAGTTATTGAGCGTTAGCCTCAGGCGCGTCATTAATGCTGGCAACGATGCGCAGACCATCAGTGCGTCGAAGCCCTTTCACGTTGAGTTATGGATCCAGCACGCCGCCGCTATAGCTGTCGGACGGTCGCGTGCCGGTGAATTTGGCCACCACCGAACCCTGGGCTACCAGGCGTTCACGGTGGCGAGTGACCATGCGCCCTGTCTGCGCGGCGTGCAGGGCCACTTCAGAGCCGGGGTCGCCGGGGCGTCGGATAATCCGGGCGAAGCGCTGGCCTTCTTCGACCTCATCCCCCAGGCCCTTCTCGAACACCAGCACGCCGGCACAGGGTGCAAGCGTGGTTTCCATGCAACCCATGTCGACCACGTCGCCCTGCCATTCGCTGATCGCAGCCACTTCGTCAATCACGCCATTCACGCACAGCCACGCCCACAACCCATCGGCGTCCTGCTGTGCGAGGGCGTCACTCACGTCCGCTTGCCCGCGCAGTTCAATGGTCGCGGCCAAACGCGGGGCGCCGTGATTGATGATGGTTTCTTCAAAGGAACCGTCGCCGCCTTCGTCCCACACAATCACCACGTCCACCTGCAACGCCGCTGCCAGCGCCAGGCCCTGCTCCGGCCAAAAGCTGCGGTGGATATAGAGGTAGGGCAAGGCTTCGTCGTCGGTGTGCAGGTCCAGTACCAGATCGGCGCTGGCGGCCAGTTGTACCAGGCTTTTCTGCCACTGTGCGAGGTTGCTGGCCGGGCGCTCCATGGCCAGGGAATGGTCGAAGGCGCGGTTGAAGTTTTGGCCAGTGGCTTCATGGAAACGCCCAAGCAATTTACCCTGGCGAAACTGGCCGATGCCGAAGGGGTTGGCTTGCGGCACGACGGTGACAGTGCCGCGCAGCCGGCCCTGATCCTTGCAGGCCTGCAAGCGCGGCAGCAACTGGTGCAACACCAGCATGCCGGCGATTTCATCCGCGTGCACACCGGCTTGCAGGTGCACCGAAGGCCCACTGCCGGCGCCTTCAAAACGCCAGGCGCCGATGTGCAGCACGTTGCCGGCATCGCCTGCCACTTGCCACGAAAGGTCTTTTGCCATGCCTGGCCCTCCTCTGATGATTTAATCGGTAGAGATTGAACACACGTTCAACTAATCTTGACGCTCTGGACTTTTACCCAAGGCATACCCGTGAGCATCGACACTCCAAAACTGCGCCGCGCCGACCCCGATGAACGCCGCGACCTGCTGATTGCCGCCACCCTCACCAGCCTCGCGCGCGACGGCCATGCGGGGATTTCCGTGCGGCGCATCGCGGCCGAAGCCGGGGTGTCCGTGGGGTTGCTCAACCACCATTTCGGCAGCATCGACGCCTTGATTGCCGAGACTTACCACAAGCTGGCCAACGAACTGACGACCGCACTGTGGGCGCAGGTCGAGCCCGTCGAAGGCGCCGCCGCGCGCCTCGATGCATTCCTCAGCGCGTCTTTCTCACCGCGGGTCATGGACCCGGACCTGCTCGGTGTGTGGGTGGTGTTCTGGAGCCTGATCCGCCACTCGCCCCACGTAAACAGGTCCCACGAAAACAGCTACCGCGCCTACCTCGCGCTGATCCAGGCGCTGCTCGACGATTTGGCCCGCAGCGAAAACCTGGTGATCCACGACAGCCACCTGGCCGCTATCGGCCTATCGGCGATGCTCGACGGGCTCTGGCTTGAAGGGTGCCTCAACCCCGGTACTTTCAGCCCCGCCAACGGCCTGCACATCTGCCGCTGCTGGGTTCAAGGGCTGCGTCACGGAGCATTCGGCGCCGACCACGTGTTGTGATTCGGGGTGACGTGCGCTGAGCATCGCCAGGGTGCCGCTCACCGCGATCAGTACGGCGCCGATGATCAGCGAGCCATCCATCTGCGTGCCCCAGACCACACTCGACAAAATGAACGCCCAGATCAGCCCGGTGTATTCGAACGGCGCGAGCAGCGTCGCCGTGGCGCGGCGGAAGCTGGCGAACAACAAAAACTGACCGATGCCCCCCACCAGCCCCGCCGCCAGCATGCCCAGCCAGGCGGGTGTCGGCGCCGGGGTATGGGTCCACGGCAAGGTGACGGCCATGCAGACCACAAACACCACGTTGGTGATCACCATCTGTTCCAGCACCGTACTGGTCGGGTCAACCTGGCGCAGCTGGATGTAGGTGAACGCCCAGCACAACGCGGCGGCCAGGGTCAGGGCGATGGGCAACGGGTCGACCATGTTGCTCGGGCGGCAGGCAATCACCACGCCGACAAAGCCGATGATCAACGCGACCCACTGGCCACGGCTGGCGCGCTCCTTGAGGATCAGCGCCGCGAGCAAGGTGACCATGATCGGCGCAGAGAAATACAGCGTGGTCATTTCCGCCAGGGTCAGGTCCCTGGCGGCGGTGTAATACAGCAGCCAGGCCAGCAACGACAACAGCCCGCGAATGATCAACAGCCTGCGGTTGACCGAGGTCCAGGCACGACGCAACAGCCCCATGCGCCCGGCAATGACGCAGGCGCCGACGACGACCAGGCTGCGCCAGAACAAAATGGTAAACACCGAATAATCGGCCACCAGCCACTTGATCACAGCGTCCTGCAAGGCCAGAAACGCGTAGGCCAGCGAACACAGGGCAACCCCTTGCAACGCGCGGTTCTGGGTCATCCGACTGACCTGCGCAGCGGCGTGCCGCGTCGTTCGGCGATGGTGTACACGCCTTCAATCAGGAAGGTCAAACACAGGTAAACACCGGCCACCAGCAGCAACGGCTGATAGATCTGCAAGGTTTGCGCGCGCACCACGTTGGCCGCGCCGAGCAGGTCCACCACGGCGATGGTCGAGGCCAGCGCCGTGGACTTGAGCAGCATCACCGTCTCCCCCGCCAGCGTTGGCAGCAACAGGCGCATCGCCCGTGGCAAACGCACCCGCAGCAGCGCCTGGCGCTGGGTCATGCCAAACGCGGAGGCAGCTTCCATCTCGCCTTTGGGCACGGCGAGCAAGCCGCCGCGAATCACTTCACCGACATAGGCGCCCACTGACAGCACCAGAGCGAACACGATGTACCAGTAACCATCGCGCAAAAACGGCCAAACGAAGCTGCCGCGAATCATCGGAAACTGCGCGAACACGCTGCCCAGGCCGTAGTAGAAAATGTAGATCTGAATCAGCAGCGGCGTGCCGCGCAACACGCTGGTGTACGCCAGCGCACTGCGGGCCAGCCATTTGCGCCGTGACAAGCGCGCCAATGCCACCAGCACCGCCAAGGCAAAACCGAGCACCGCCGAGATCGCCAGCAGCGACAACGTAGTCTGTAGCCCTTTGGCGATCAGCGCCGCGTAATAACTTATCCACTCAGGCATGAATCCCTCACTCGACAACCGGCATCCAGCGACGAATACGTCGCTCCAGGCGCCCGGACAGGTAGTTGGAAGCCAGCGTCACCAGGTAATACAGGGCGGCGGCCGTGAGGTAGAACAGCAAGTAGTGTCGGGTCGAGCCCGCCGCCTGCTTGGCGGTGTACAGCAACTCGTTGGTGCCGACCACGCTGATCAGGGCGCTGTCCTTGATCAGGTTGATCCACAGGTTCGACATGCCGGCCAGGGCATAAGGCGCCATGATCGGCAGCGTGACCCGGCGAAACAGGCCAAAACCGCTCAAGCCAAAGGCCCGCGCCGCTTCAATCTGGCCGTGGGGAATCGCCAGGATCGCCGCGCGAAAAATCTCCGAAGCGTAGGCGCCCTGCACCAGCCCCAACACCAGAATCGCCACCAGCGGCCCGCTGATATTGACCTGCTCAAACCCCAGCCACAGCATCAGCACGTTCAGGCCCATGGAGCCTGCGTAATACAGCAACAAAATCAGCAGCAATTCGGGCACCGCGCGAAACACCGTCGTGTAGCCGCGCATCAGCAGAGCAATCGGGCGCGGCGCGCTCAGTTTGGCGCAGGCCACCACCAGGCCGATCAACAAGCCCACCGCAAAGGAGCCGGCGGAGATTTGCAGGGTCATCCATAACCCTTTGAGCAGCGCATTGCCCCACCCTTGTTCGCCGAAGCTTAAGAGCTCGAACATTATTCGCTCTTCTGGGCGATTTGCGGGTACGGGCTGTCGCAGACCTTGCTCACATACGCCGGGGTTTCAGCGCGCTTGCACGGGCTGACGGACACGCCGAAGTAATGCTGGGACAGGTCGTCAAAGTCCTTGCTGACCAACAGCTCACCGATGGCTTTGTCCAGCCGGGCCTTGAGCGCGGTGTCTTCCTTGCGCAACCCGGCGCCGACGCCACGGCCGATGATCGGGTCATACGGCACGCTGGCGATGTGCGCCAGGCCGCTGGCTTCCGGGGTTTTGACCATCATGGCGATGGCCGTGTCGTCGGCCATCATGTAGTCGATGCGCCCGGCGATGAGGTCGGCATTGGCCGATTCCTGGGTGTCGTAATACTTAAGGTCAGCAATGTTTTCGTAGTACTTCTTCAGATAATTGGCGCTGACGGTGGAGATTTGCACGCCAATCAATTTGCCCTTGAGGCCCGCTGGGGAAATTTCTACTTCGCTGCCTTTTGGCCCTGCCACGCCCAGCAAAGAATCGTAATACGCGCGGCTGAACGCGATCTGTTTTTCACGCTCGTCGGTGACTGACATCGAGGAAAAAATCACGTCGATTTTCTTCGCCAGCAATGACGGGATGATGCCGTCCCACGCCACTTCCTTGATCTGGCATTCGGCCTTCATGCCCTCACACAGCTTGTGGATCAGGTCCACTTCAAAGCCGGACCACTCACCATTGCCGCCTTTTACGGTGAACGGTGGATAGGGTTCCGCTGCCACGGCGAACACGATGGGTTTTTCTGCAGCCTGCGCAACACCTGCGGCCACCATCATCACTGCACAGCCCAACAGGCTTGCCAATGCTTTCAGTTTCATGATTTGCCCCGTCTTTTTATGGAGTTAGCGAGTGTGGTGCGCGTTGACGAACTGTCGGCAACGTTCACTGCGTGGGTCGATAAACACCGAGTCCGGCGAGCCGCTTTCCTCGATCATGCCTTGGTGCAGAAAAGCCACTTTGGACGACACGTCCCTCGCGAACGCCATTTCATGGGTCACCAGAATCATGGTGCGGCCTTCCTCGGCCAGAGAGCGGATCACCCGCAGTACTTCGCCCACCAACTCCGGGTCCAGGGCGGAGGTGGGTTCGTCGAACAACATGACTTTGGGACGCATGGCCAGCGCACGGGCAATCGCTACGCGCTGCTGCTGGCCGCCGGAAAGGAACGCCGGGTACTCGTTGCGCTTGGCGGCGAGGCCCACGCGGTCGAGCAAGGCTTCGGCGCGCTCGATGGCCTCGGCACGGCTTTCGCGCAGTACCTGGATCGGCGCTTCAATGAGGTTTTCCAGCACGGTGCGATGGGGCCACAGGTTGAAGTTCTGGAACACCATGCCCAGGGTCGAACGGATGCGCACCAGCTGCTTGGCGTCCGCCACCAGCGGCGCACCGGGGCGGCCATAGTTGAGCTTGATGCTTTCGCCATCCACATGGATGCTGCCCTGGTCGGGCACTTCAAGCATGTTGATACAGCGCAGCAAGGTACTTTTGCCCGAGCCGCTGGCACCGATCAGCGAGATCACTTCGCCTTCGTGGGCCGTCAGGGAGATGCCCTTAAGCACCTCGATATTGCCGAAGCGTTTGTGCAGGTCGATGACCTCAATCATTTTCCTGGCTTGGGCGGGTTGCACCGCTTCAATTCTGGGCGCCGCCGCGATACGGGGTTCGCCGGCCAGCTTGGCGACAAACCCGGCGATGCGTTGGCAGGCTTCGGCCAGCCGGTCTTCACCCAATGTGAAGGAGAGCCGCACAAAGCCCTGGGCCGGCTCACCGAATGCGGCGGCGTCCAATACGGAAACCCCGGCTTCGCGGAACAACCGCCAGGCAAAATCCAGCGAGCCCAGGCCAGTGCCGCGCACGTCCACCAGTACAAACATCCCCGCTTGCGGCGCCTGTACCTTGATCCCCGGGCACGTGCTGAGTCCGGACACCACCAGATCACGGCGGCGGCGGTAGATGTCGCGCATGCCCGCCGTCACATCGTCATGGGCAAGCACCGCCGCCGTGGCAGCTTCCATCACAAACCCCGGCAAGCCATAGAGCATGCTCAGCACCAGGGTTTCGGCGTGCACGACCATTTCCGGCGCGGCAACGATCCAACCGATCCGCCAGCCGGTCATCGCGTGGGACTTGGACAAACTGCCGATGACGATGCACCGCTCGGCCATGCCCGGCAGCGCGGCGAGGCTGTGGTATTCGCCGTCGAACACCAGGCTTTCGTAGACCTCATCCACCACCACCCACAGGTTATGCGCGATGGCCAGTTCGGCGATGGCTTGCAGCTCTGTGGGGCTTAGCACCACGCCGGTCGGGTTGTTCGGGTTGGAGAAAAAAATTGCCCGGGTGCGCGGCGTGATGGCGGCGGCGAGCAACTGCGCGTCGAGGCGAAAGCCCGATTCCGGTGAACAGGGCACACGCACCAGTGTTGCGCCACTGGCCTTGAGCGTGGCTTCGTAGGTGACGTACATCGGGTCAAGCACCAGCACTTCATCACCCGCCTGCAACAGGCACAGCGAGGTGACGAACAAGGCGTTTTGCGCTCCGGCGACAGTGATGACGTTGGCGGCGTTGAGCGGGCGTGACAGCGTCTTGCTGTAGCGGGCGGCAATCGCCTCGCGCAGCATCGGGCGACCGGGAATTTCGGTGTAGTGAGTGTCGCCACTGCGCAGGGCGTTGACGGCGGCGTCGCTGATGAACGACGGCGTGGCGAAATCAGGATCGCCGACGCTGAGGATGATGATGTCTTCGCCCTGGCTTGCTGCGTGGAAGGCCGCATGGTGGATGTCCCAGGCGGCAACGCCCTGCCCTGCAATTCGTTCGACGAAGGGGGAAAACCGCATGCCAGAGCCTCTCGTTCAAGAAGAAAAAGCGCGAACCCGTTTGCGTGCAATCGAGTGGATGCGGTCAACATAGTTCAAACTGAACAGTCGTTCAATGGGTAAGATTGAGGGGGTGTCGTTTATTGGCCAAACAGGTCGTGAATGAAATTTATCGACTGACACGCCGTATTCGCGGGCAAGCCCGCTCCCACACTTTAATCCGAGTTCACCCTGGAAAAATCAGCGTCAGGTAGAACAGGCGATAAGTATCTTGTGGCGAGCGGGCTTGCCCCGCGTTGGGTTGCGAAGCGACCCTGAAAAGGAAGCATGCGGTGAGTCAGATACTCCTTGGTCGGTGGTGATGGGGCTGCTTCGCAGCCCAACGCGGGGCAAGCCCGCTCGCCACGGATACTTGTCCTTGAAAGGCTGGGGCTTAGAGCGGGGTCATCAGGTCGCAACGGTAGTCCTGCAGTTCTCCGGCAGACCCCAGGTTCAGGTCGGTCAAGGACAGGTGCGTGGTCAGCAGCACCAGGCTGCCATCGGCGCGCGGGGTCATCAGCAGGCTGTAATGGCTCATGAGGTCGGCGTGAGCATCCACGTATTCACGCAGTATTTCCAAGGGGTCGAGCGCGTCGGCATCCGTCGCCGAAAGCGTGCGGGCGGCGTAGGTGTGCCCTTTCAATTGCGTCGGCAACACGCGCCATTGGGTATCGAGGGCATTGGCCTGCTGGCTGAGGGCGTTGAACACGTCCGGGCGCAGGCAGGCGATGTGCACGTGCAACTGGTTCTGGCTGCGCCCGTAGCGGGAATTGATGGCCACCGAGACAAACGCGTCCGGGATCGGTTTTTTCAGGCCGTCGGACAACACGCTGCGGTGCCGCCAGGCCTGGGCGAAGTAATGCGGCAGCAAATGCCGGCCGAGGGCCGGGTCTTCAATGCCGCTGACCTTGTCCACCGGTATCAACAGGTCATGCAGCGGGCCTTTTTGATCCTTGAAGAGCGTGTACCCACGGTCCAGGTCCACCGCCAGGCAAGGGCTGGGGTTTTGCCGCTGCTGCTGGCCGGGCACGCATTGCTGGCTGACGATGTGCCACAGGGCATCGGGGCTGCCCCGCCACTTCCAGATGCCGGCCACCAACAGCCCACAGAACACACCACCAGCGATTGTGAATACGGCACTGCGCTTCATGCAAAAACCTCAACGTGCAGGGATGTCATTTATTGTGTTGCTGCCGACATCCCTGTCGTAAGGGTTAACGTTTTGCGGGGGCCATAAATTCCGGCCCGATCGGATCTTTTACCGTGCTGGCCACGATACGGTCGATATGCGACAAATCGTCGGACGTCAGGTGCCAGCCAAACGCTTCTTCATACCCCTTCAATTGCTCCGGCCGGCGCGCGCCCCACAGGGCGATGGTCGGGCCCTGGTCCAGCACCCAGCGCAGCGCCAGCGCCAGGACCGACTTGCCGTGGCATTCGCGGGCATACATGTCCAGCGCCGCCACAGCGGCCAGGTATTGCTCGAAACGCGGCGCCTTGAACTTGGGGTCGAGCTTGCGCACGTCGTCACCGGCAAAGCGGGTGGCAGAATGCATGCTGCCGGTCAAAAGCCCCCGGCACAGCGGGCCGTACGCCAACACCACCAGCGCGTGCTGCCTGGCATACGGGAGGATGTCAGTGTCGATGGCGCGTTCGAACAGGTTGTACGGTGGCTGCACGGTGGCGAGCGCCGTGTGTGCGCTGAATTCATCCATCTGCGCACTGGAATAGTTGCTCACCCCCACGGCGAGGATTTTGCCTTCGCGGCGCAGGCGCTCAAGGGCCTCGGCGGTCTCCTGTTGCGCCACCAACGGGTCGGGCCAGTGAACCTGATAGAGGTCGATGTAGTCAGTCTCCAGGCGCTTCAACGAATCCTCGACTTCCTTGCGAATATGCTGGGCGGTGGCGTTGCGGCGCGGGGTGCCGTCATCCCATTGCAGGCCAGCCTTGGTTGCGATCACCGCACTGTGGCGCACGCCGCGCAAGGCTCTGCCGATCAGTTCTTCGGACAACCCGAGGCCGTAGACCGGCGCGGTATCGATGAGGTTGATGCCGCAGTTCAACGCATGGCGAATGGTCTTGATCGACTGCTCGTCATCCGCGCCGCCCCACAGGTGGCCGCCCATGGACCAGGTACCGAGGGCAATCCGCGAAACGGCCTTTTGGATGCCGGAAATCCGGATCGTCTCGATACTCATAAAAAAATTCCTCTGCCCACGCTATTGGCCACAAAAGCAATTACTCTAGATCATCCGATGTTGAATAGGGCTCAACGCCCCATTCAACCGAACTCCTGTAAATGAGGCTTGAAATGGCGGCGTTCAATCGTTCCGAATTGGCAGACCTGAATGTGTTCATGGCAATTATCCGCCGTCGCAGCTTTCGCCATGCCGCCCATGAACTGGGGGTGACCACCTCGGCACTGAGCCACACCATGCGCAATCTGGAAACCCGCCTGGGAGTGAAACTGCTCTACCGCACCAGCCGCGCCGTGGAGCCCACCGACGCCGGCAGCCTGCTGGCCGAAAAACTCGCCCTGGGTTTTGCCACGATCCAGGACGGCCTCGACACCCTTGATCTGCACCGTGAAGCCCCCATCGGCCGCTTGCGCCTGAACGTGCCACGGGATGCGGCGGTGTTGCTGCTGGCGCCGATCCTCGGCGAATTCACCGACGCCTACCCGCAATTGCGCCTGGACCTGATCGTCGAAGACCAGATGATCGACATCGTTGCCGAGGGCTACGACGCCGGGATCCGCTACGGCGCAACCGTGCCCCAGGACATGGTCGCGGTAAAGCTCACCGGTGATTTGCGCTGGATCATGGTCGCCTCGCCCGCCTATCTCGCCCGCCGGGGTACGCCGCAGGAACCCAAAGACTTGCTGCAGCATTCCTGTGTTCGCATGTACCTGGGCGACAAGACCACCTACAAGTGGGAGTTGGGCAACGGCGCGCGCCAACAACGCCTCGACGTGCCGGGCCACTTCAGCGCGGCTGACACTGAAACCGTCGTCAATGCCGCGCTGCAGGGTGTGGGGGTTGCCTATTGTTTATCCAACCGCGTGCAGCGGGAACTGGCAGAGGGCCGGCTGGTGGAAGTGTTGCCGGACTGGGCGTGCATCGGCGAGCCGCTGTGCATGTATTACCCGAGCCGCCGCCAGTCGCAGCCGGGCTTGCGCCAACTGATCGACATGATTCGCCGCGAAACCATCGACCCGCAATGAATGGAAACACATTGAACCTGTGCCCGTCGGCTGGCCTCCAAGGCGGATAGACCACGGCCCCCGGTACATGCTCGATGACGTTTATTCTATGGATGGCCGTACTCGGCGCCGTATTGCTGACCCTCGCCCTCACCTCCTCGTACCTGCGCTGGATGCCAGTGACCACCTCGGCGGTGTGCCTGCTGCTTGGCGTGGCCATCGGCCCGCTCGGTGTGGACCTGTTGCACCTGGATATCAAAGACTCCGCACGCTGGATGGAGCACTTGACCGAAGTCGCGGTGCTGTTTTCGCTGTTCGTCAGCGGCTTGAAACTGCGGCTGCCGTTGCGCCATCGCACTTGGCGCATCGCGTTTGGCATGGCCGGGCCGGTGATGCTGCTGACCATTCTTGGCACCTGCCTGGCGCTGCATTACCTGTTTGAACTGTCGTGGGGTGTGTCGCTGCTGGTGGGCGCGCTGCTTGCGCCCACCGACCCGGTGCTGGCGGGCCTGGTGCAGGTCAACAACGCGCAGGACTACGACGCGCTGCGCTTTGGCCTGTCCGGTGAAGCCGGCTTGAACGATGGCACTGCCTTCCCCTTTGTGATCTTCGCCCTGCTGTTTATGCAGCACGGCGGGTTCGACGGCGACTGGCTCGGCGGCTGGGTCCTGAAAAACCTGCTGTGGGCGGTACCGGCCGGGTTATTGATTGGCTACTGGATGGGCCGGGGCATTGGCCGCGTGACCTTGTGGATGCGCATCACCAATGCCGACAGCACGTTGTCACCCAACGACTACCTCACGCTGGCGCTGATTGCCCTGGCCTATGTGGTCGCCGAGGCCGTGGGTGGCTACGGCTTTCTGTCGGTATTCGCCGCCGGCTTGGGCCTGCGACAGGCCGAGTTCAAGTCCAGCGGCAAAGCTGAAATCCCCTCCGAACACCTGGCCTTGCCCGTGGTGGGCCATCTGGAAGTCGAGCCGAAAAATGCCCTGCAAGGCGACACTGCTCACCTGGCGGACACGCAAATTGCGGCCGGGGTGATGATGGGCGACATGCTCGCATTCGGTGGTTTGGTGGAACGCTCGATGGAAGTGTTTCTGGTGACGGTGCTGGGGATCGTCCTGGCCAGCCACTGGGATTGGCGTGCCTTGGCAGTGGCCGCGTTGCTGTTTTGCGTGATTCGCCCGATCAGCGTGTTCGCCATGCCCTGGGGTAGCCTGATCAATCGGCAACAACGCGGGTTGATGGGCTGGTTCGGCATCCGTGGGATCGGCAGCATTTACTACCTGTTTTACGCACTTAACCACGGGCTGATTGGCACCAGCAGCGCGGTGGCGGTGAACCTTACCTTGTCGGTGATTGCCCTGAGCGTCGTCGTTCATGGGTTGAGTACCCAGCCCATGCTGGCCTGGTATGAACGACGCGCCGGGGTGAAAGGTCAGTCCTGATTTTCGGTATTACCGACGTCAGCCGCTTCATCCAGATCATTGAGCGGCACTTCAGCATCGTCCATCAGCGAGCCTGGGTCTTCGTTGCCAGGGTCGTTGAGCTCGTCATCGAGTTCTTTTGACATGTGCGTCTCCTCTAACCGCCTTGGGTATCGATATCGGCATCGGTTTGCGGCTTGGCCTCAGGCTCAGGCTCGAAGTCCGGGCTGTAGTCGTTCTCCTCGGCCTTGGGGTCGGGAGCGGGCGTCGGGTCTTTTGGCGCATCGGCAGCAGTACCGGGGGCCGGCTCGCCGCCGTCGATGGCCGGGTCGTTGCGACCGCTGACTTGGGGATCGTTGTCTGTGCTCATGGGTCACCTCTTCGCAGCGTCTGAAAACGTGTGCTGCGTAAGGTTAAGGTCGCGCGCGGTGGCGTGAAGTTCAAAACACTTACGAGCCTGGGTTATCCACCTGGATATAAAACGCATAGGCACCGAGCACTACCCAGAACACCATGAAAATCCAGGGTGTGCGCACTGAAAACAGCAGGGACTTGCGGTAGCCCTTGTGCGAGGACTCCACCTCGGAAAACAGCGGCGACTCGTCATAGGCCATGCCCATGACAGGCTCACTGCGCAGCAATTCGCTTTGCTTGAAGTGCCAGTGATCAATGATGTCGTACGCTGCGCGGATGCCCGGCCAGGCGTTCAGCGAGCTGAGAATCCCCAGCGCCGCGAGGATTACCGGCACCACTACGGTGAACAGCTTGCCCCATTCCGGGTTGAGATTGCCCATGCCCGAGACAAAGGCGATGACCAGGAACGACTGAGCGGTGAGGTAGGCGTCGGTGCGGTTCGCCAGGATGGAGGTTTCGTACTGGATCTCGCGGCGATAGAAATCGAGGCGGTCCTTGGGCGAGCCGAAAATCTTGGCGGTGTGCTCGCTGTGGTCGGTCAGGGCCGACTCGGGGGTGTCAGGGGAGATGATTCTGGGCACGACGGTGCTCCATACGGGAACGAGTCACGTTAGAAGAAACGGGAGGATGTGAAGTTCAGTTTGTTCGTGCACCAATTTGGAACACGGCATGCACCTGTGGCGAGCCCCTGGCCACAGCAAGCCCCCTGACCACAGCAAGCTCGCTCGCCACAAGGTTTTTTCGGCAGCTCATCTGCCGTTCCGGCACAACCATTGCTTTAACCATTCATCTGCCCGGATTCAGGAGCATTCGTTACCCCCCGACCCAGAGCCGACCCCATAAGAAAGTAAGGACCAGGCCCAGTGGCACCCTGCGCTACGGGCTCATAAAAAAATGCGTTTTTTTTAGCGGCAGTGCCACCCATGCAACGCTGGGCACTGACAAGGTACTGGAATGGCTCGATCTTTCTTTGATGAAATGAATGACGCAGACGGCGCGTGCCGTGAGCACTATCAGGATTTCTCCCGCTGGCTGGCCAACACGCCGCCGGAACTGTTGGCCCAACGGCGTCGCGAAGCCGATTTGCTGTTCCACCGGGCCGGGATCACCTTCACCCTCTACGGTGACGAACAGGACACCGAGCGCCTGATCCCCTTCGACATCATCCCGCGCAGCATCCCCGCCAGTGAATGGGCCGTGATCGAACGCGGCTGCGTCCAGCGCGTGAACGCGCTGAACATGTTCCTCGCCGACATCTACCACGACCAGCGCATTATCAAGGCCGGGATCATTCCCGCCGAACAGGTGCTGGGCAACGAGGGTTACCAGAAGGCGATGGTCGGGCTGGAGTTGCACCGTGGCATCTACTCGCATATTTCCGGGGTGGACCTGGTGCGCGACGGCGACGGCACTTACTACGTGCTTGAAGACAACCTGCGCACTCCCAGCGGCGTGAGCTACATGCTCGAAGACCGCAAGATGATGATGCGCCTGTTCCCCGAAGTGTTCGCCAAACAGCGCATCGCGCCGGTTGACCACTACCCCAACCTGTTGCTCAAAACCCTGAAAAGCTCCAGCCGCCTCGACAACCCCAACGTGGTGGTGCTGACGCCGGGCCGCTTCAACAGCGCGTTCTTTGAGCACGCGTTCCTCGCCCGCGAGATGGGCGTGGAACTGGTGGAAGGCGCCGACCTGTTTGTGCACGACCTCAAGGTATTCATGCGCACCACCGACGGCCCCAAACCGGTGGACGTGATTTACCGGCGCATCGACGACGCCTTCCTAGACCCCAAAGCCTTCAACAAGGATTCGATGCTCGGCGTTCCCGGCCTGGTGGCCGCCTATTGCGCGGGCAATGTGGTGCTGGCCAACGCCATCGGCACCGGCGTGGCGGATGACAAATCCATTTACCCGTACGTGCCGGAGATGATCCGTTTCTACCTCGACGAAGAACCGGTGCTGCAAAACGTGCCGACCTTCCAGTGCCGCAAGCCGGACGAGCTGTCCCACGTGCTGGCGCACCTGCCGGAACTGGTGGTCAAGGAAACCCAGGGCTCCGGCGGCTACGGCATGCTGGTCGGGCCGGCTTCAACTGCCGCCGAGATCGAGGACTTTCGCCAGCGCATCAAGGCGCGGCCGCACGCGTATATCGCCCAACCGACCCTGAGCCTGTCCACCTGCCCCACCTTTGTCGAAAACGGCATCGCGCCACGGCACATTGACCTGCGGCCGTTCGTGCTCTCGGGCAAGGAAACTCGCCTGGTGCCCGGCGGCCTGACCCGCGTAGCGCTGAAGGAAGGCTCGTTGATCGTGAACTCGTCGCAAGGCGGCGGAACCAAGGACACCTGGGTGGTGGAGGGCTGAGTATGTTGAGTAGAACCGCCGCAGATCTGTACTGGATGTCCCGTTACCTGGAGCGCGCCGAGAACCTGGCGCGCATGCTCGAGGTCAGTTATTCGCTGTCGCTGATGCCCCAGGCCGGGCGCAGCGATGGCCTGGACGAACTGGCAATGTCGTTGCTCAGCAGCGGCACCCTCGATAGCTACCTCGAACGCCACAAGCAACTGGACGCCGAGCGTATGCTGCACTTTTTCGCCCTTGACGAAGAAAACCCGGCCAGCATCTACAACTGCCTGCGCGCCGCCCGCGGCAATGCCCACGCGGTGCGCGGGCGTATCACCGCCGACATGTGGGAAAACCTCAACGCCACCTGGCTGGAAATGCGCAGCATCGCCGCCGGCGGCCTGGGGCGCCATGGCATCAGCCACTTCTGTGACTGGGTCAAGCAGCGCTCGCACCTGTTCCGCGGCGCGACCTCGGGCACCATCATGCGCAATGACGCCTACCGGTTCATTCGCCTGGGCACCTTTGTCGAGCGCGCGGACAACACCTTGCGCTTGCTGGATGCGCGCTATGAGATGTTTGGCGAGGAGTCGGAAGAAGTCAGCGACTTGTCGGCCCGTGGTTATTACCAGTGGAGCGCCCTGCTCCGCGCGTTGTCATCGTTCGAGGCGTATACCGAGCTGTACCCGAATGCGCTGAATGCGCGCTCCGTGTCTGAATTGCTGCTGTTGCGCAGTGACGTGCCGCGTTCATTGCACGCGTGCATCGAGGAACTGAGCCATATCCTTGCAGACTTGCCCGGCAGTTACGGGCGCACCGCCCAGCGCCTGGCGGCTGAGTTCGAGGCGCGGCTGCGCTACACCGGTATCGACGAAATCCTGGAAGAAGGCTTGCACAGCCGCCTGACTGACTTTATCGACAATGTGCGCGAACTGGCACGGGCGATTCAAAGCTCGTACCTGGAAATGGTCTGAGTGCAGTGCAGTCACTGATCTGTCAGTTCGGGTGATTGACCCCTCTTCTGTGCCGCTCTTATGTTGGGCAGGTGAAACGCCTTCCCCTCATAAGAACAGGTACAGACCATGTCCGAGTTAAACCTGGCCCCGGCCGCCGCCCACACCCTGCAGCGTTGGCACGCAATGTTGGCCAACCGCGATCTTGAATCCCTGCCCGACCTGCTGGCACCCGACGCAGTGTTCCGCTCGCCCATGGCCCACACGCCCTACCCTGGCGCGCCCGTGGTGTCGATGATCCTCAATACCGTGATCACCGTGTTTGAAGACTTTGCGTATCACCGTGAACTGGCCAGTGCTGACGGGCTTAACGTGGTGCTGGAGTTCAGTGCGCGGGTGGGTGAAAAGCAACTGAAGGGCATCGACATGATCCGCTTCAATGAACAGGGGCAAATTGTCGAGTTTGAGGTGATGGTCCGCCCTTTAAGCGGGTTGCAGGCGTTGGGTGAGGAAATGGGCCGACGGTTGGCGCCTTTCCTGGCCAAAGCCAAATCTCAAGCCTAGTGGAGCACTCATGTGGGAGCTGGCTTGCCAGCTCCCACATTGGGTTTTGTGGTGATTATTGGTTTTTCACCAAGACCGGTTCGGCGCGGTATTGGTCCGGGAACAGCTTTTTGAGCTGCGCCACCTTCGGCAGGTCATTGATCACGATGTACGGGTAGGACGGGTTCTCGGTCAGAAAATCCTGATGATAGGACTCCGCCGGGAAGAACGACTTGCCCATTTCCACCTTGGTCACAATCGGTTTGTCGAACGCTTTGGCCGCATCCAGCTGCGCGATATACGCCTGGGCGACTTTTTGCTGCTCAGCATTCTGCGCGAAGATTTCCGAGCGGTACTGCGTGCCGCTGTCCGGGCCCTGGCGGTTCAGCTCGGTGGGGTTGTGGGCCACGGAGAAGTAGATCTGCAGGAGTTTGCCGTAGCTGACTTGTTTCGGGTCGTAGGTCACCGATACGGATTCGGCGTGGCCGGTATCGCCCTCGCTGACGGATTCGTATTGGGCGGTGTTCGCGGCGCCGCCGTCGTAGCCGGAGACGGCGTTTTTGACGCCCTGAACGTGTTGGAACACGCCCTGGACGCCCCAGAAGCAGCCGCCGGCGAAAACGGCGGTTTGCAGGTTGCCGGACTCGGCGGGCAGGTCCATGGCAGGCGGTGCGATCATCACCGCGTCTTCGGCGCCACCGAAAGAGAACGCCGAGCTTTGGCCGACGAAAGCAGCGAAGGCAAGAGCGGGCAAAATTTTGAGTAGTTTCATCAATGTCACTCCAGTACGCGGTCGACTGTGGGAGCTGGCTTGCCTGCGATGGCAGTGTGTCAGCACCCGATAAGCTGGCTGACCCGCCGCTATCGCAGGCAAGCCAGCTCCCACAGTGATTGGGTTGTCAGGTCAGGAAATCGGGTTAGCCGAAGGTGAAGGCGTAGGCCGCCACATTCGGGTCGAGGAATTCGATACTGAAGGTTCGGTCCTGCACAGCCCCCGGCTGACGCACCAACTGATACAAGCGCTGTTCGGTCACCGTGCCGCTGCCGTCCGGCGCCACATCGGTGCCGTGGGCATCGCCCGGGGCCTGGCCGTCGATGCTGACTTTGAAGCGCACCGGCTTGCCATCTGCGCCAGGGCCCAGCACCAGGTGCAGGTCACGGGCGTGGAAGCGGTAGACGATGCGCCCGCCGGCACCGTCAAGGCTCGCCTGCTGGCCGCCGACGTTCCATTGGCCTTCCAGGGTCCAGTTGTTCAAGGCCAGCTTACCGGCCGCCGGGTAGTTCACCACCTTGTCGGTGGCCAGGGTGCCGGTGGTGACGAAGTTCTCGGCGCGCTGAAAGCCCAGGTAGGTTTCCGGCGACTGCACTTCATTGCTGTCTGGCGCCTGTTGCACGCCTTTGGCGTCGGCTTCGATCAAACCACCGGCAACGTTTTTGGCACCGGCTTCACGCAGCAGTTGTTGGATCACCCGCTCCGACTCGGCGTAATCGCCTTCGCCAAAGTGGTGGTAACGGATCTGGCCCTTGGCATCGGCGAAGTAATGCGCCGGCCAGTACTGGTTATTGAAGGCGCGCCAGATTTTGTAATTGTTGTCGATCGCCACCGGGTAGGTGATGCCCAGGTCTTTCATGGCCTTGGTCACATTGCTGACGTCGCGCTCAAACGCAAACTCCGGGGCGTGCACGCCAATCACAACCAGGCCTTGATCGTGGTACTTCTCGGCCCAGGCTTTGACGTACGGCAACGTGCGCAGGCAGTTGATGCAGGAGTAGGTCCAGAAATCCACCAGCACGACTTTGCCTTTGAGCGCTTCGGCGGTCAGCGGCGGGCTGTTGAGCCATTGCACCGCGCCGTCGAGCGGCGGCAACGCGCCTTCAATCGGCAGCGTGTCGCCGTGGTTGGCGGCCGCCATCATCGCGCCACCGGCCATCATCGCGCCGCCCTTCTGCTCGGGCTTGGCGTTCAACTGGTCGACCAGGCGTTGTTCCAGGCCACCCGTGGAAGCAGTCGACAAGCGTGACAGCACGCCCGTGTCCAGGCCCAGCGCAATGGCCGCCACACCGGCCAGCATCAACGCACCGAGGCCACGGCGCAGCCATTCACCGGCACCGAGGGATTTTTTCATGAAGCCAAAGACTTTACCGCCGACCAACAGGGCCAGGGCCAGGGACGTAGCAGCACCGGCGGCGTAGGCCAGCAACAGCAAGGTAGTGCCGATGCTGGCGCCCTGCAGCGCGGCGCCGGTCAGCACCAGGCCCAGAATCGGCCCGGCGCACGGCGCCCACAGCAAACCGGTGGCCACGCCGATCAGGAACGAAGCGCCCGGACGCGGTTTGGCATCGGCCCCGGCGGCTTCCGACAGGCGACTGCCGGCGGCTACCAGCGGTCGCGTCAGGCGCTCCGACAGTTGCGGCAGCAACAGCGTGAGTCCGAACAGGGCAACGCACAGCAACGCGAGCCAACGCCCGTACTGATTGACTTGCACCACCCAACCGCCGCCCACCGCCGCCAGTGAGGCGACCAGGGCGAACGTCACCGCCATCCCCGCTAACAGCGGCAAGCCACTGCGCATAAACGGCTGCCCGGTGCGAGCGAAGACAAAAGGCAGAACAGGCAGGATGCACGGGCTGACGATTGTCAGCACGCCGCCCAGATACGCGAGAACCAGAAGCCACATGGGATCTTCCCTTATACAAATAAAAATTCATCGGCTTAAGCCGCCGTAAACGTCATGGCTGCGCCGTTCATGCAGTAGCGCAGGCCAGTGGGTGCCGGGCCGTCGTCAAACACGTGCCCTTGGTGGCCGCCGCAACGGCGGCAGTGGATTTCCTTGCGCACCACGCCGTAGGAGGTGTCGGTGTGGCTGGCGACGGCGTTGGCCAGCGGCTGCCAGAAGCTGGGCCAACCGGTGTGACTGTCGAACTTGGTGGTCGAGGAAAACAACGGCAACGCGCAACCGGCGCAGGCGAAAGTGCCGGTGCGGTGTTCGTCGTTGAGTGGGCTGGTGAAGGGGCGTTCGGTGCCTTCTTCGCGCAGCACATCGAATTGTTCGGCGCTGAGCAGGCTGCGCCATTCGGCTTCGGTGTGAGTGACCTCGAAGGTTTCGGCGGCTTCGGCTACGGTGATCATGTTGACTTGCTTGAGTAAGCCGCCTGCCAGGACGGCGACACCCAGGCCGCCACCGGCCAGCAGTATTTGTCGACGTGAGTACATATGTTTCTCCTCAACCCAAAAGTGGATGACTGGCAGCGAACCTTCTGTGGCGAGCAGCAACTCACTGCTTGCGATAACCCATCCTGCGCGTTTGGCGGTCGCGAAATCCTCACGCAGAGTTAAACAATTCGTGATAACTACACGGCTGCAAAACCCGCACAATGCGCAGACTACAAGTGAAGGTTTCTCTACATGGATCAGCCCAAACGTGTCCTGGTGGTCGAGGACGATGCGCACATCGCCGACTTGATCTGCCTGCACCTGCGCGACGAGCAATTTGAAGTGGTGCACAGCGCCGACGGCAACGAAGGTTTGCGCCTGCTTGAGAGAGGCGGCTGGGATGCGCTGATCCTTGACCTGATGCTGCCGGGCGTTGACGGCCTGGAAATCTGCCGTCGCGCCCGCGCCATGACGCGCTACACGCCGATCATCATCACCAGCGCCCGCTCCAGCGAATTGCACCGCATCCTCGGCCTGGAGCTGGGCGCTGACGATTACCTGGCCAAACCGTTCTCGATGCCGGAGCTGGTGGCGCGGGTCAAGGCCCTGCTGCGCCGGGTCGACGCCATGGCGCGCAACCTGAAGATGGACGCCGGCAGCCTCGACCTGGGCCAACTGTTCATCAACCCGCTGACCCGCGACGTCACCCTGCAAGGCCAGCGCCTGGACCTCACCCCGCGCGAGTTCGACCTGCTGTACTTCTTCGCACGCCAGCCAGGCACAGTGTTTTCACGCATGGACCTGCTGAACGCTGTGTGGGGCTACAGCCACGAAGGGTATGAACACACCGTGAACACCCACATCAACCGCCTGCGCGCCAAGGTTGAGGCCGACCCGGCCAACCCGACGCGCATCCTCACGGTGTGGGGCCGTGGCTACAAGTTTGCCGAGAGCCCACCATGAAACTGACCCTGACCCAACGCCTGTCGCTGGTGTTCGCGGTGTTGCTGGTGATTTGCAGCGGGACCTCGGCATGGCTGCAGGTACGCTCCAACCACATGCACGAGCTGGAAGTGGTGCAAGGCCTGTCCCGCGACCTGGCCGCGCACATTGCCCGCGACACCCAATTGATGGACGCCGACGGCCTCAAGCCCGATGCAGTGCGCAACCTGTTCAGCCAATTGATGCTGGTGAACCCGAGCGTCGAGGTGTACCTGCTCGATATCAATGGTCGCGTGGTCGGCAACGCCGCCCCCAGCGGGCACTTGTTGCGTGACCAGGTCGATCTCGCGCCGGTCCGGCGCTTCTTGAGCGGCGCCATGTTGCCGATTCTCGGTGACGACCCGCGCAGCGTCGATGGGCGCAAGGTGTTCAGCGCCGCGCCGCTTAAAGCCAACGGCCAGCAAACCGGCTTTTTGTACGTGGTGCTGCTGGGCGAAGCGCACGACGTATACGACGCCAAGGACGCCACCGGCATGGCGCTGAAAATCGCCCTGTGGTCCATTGGCCTGGTGGCGTTACTGTGCCTGATGGCCGGCCTGATCGCCTTTGCCTGGATCACCCGGCCGCTGCGCCAGTTGACCGACAAGGTCGGCAAGTTCGACATCAACGGCGCGCCAAAACCCGCCCAACCCCACACGCCGGCCCTCGACAGCAGCGATGAAATCGCCGTGCTCGACCACGCCTTTGTGCAAATGGAAAACCGCCTGGGCGAACAATGGCGGGCCATCACCCATCAGGACCAGGAACGCCGGGAGATGGTCGCAAATATTTCCCACGACCTGCGCACACCACTCGCCTCGTTGCACGGTTACCTGGAAACCCTGTCCCTCAAGGACGCCAGCCTGACCCCGCAAGAGCGCCGCCGTTACCTCGGCATCGCCCTGGACCAAAGCCGCAAGGTCGGCGGTCTGGCCCAGTCATTGCTCGAACTGGTACGCCTGGAACACGGTTTTGTGCAGCCCGTGATCGAAGGCTTCTCGCTGCCGGACCTGGTGCAAGACATCTTCCAGAAGTTCGAACTGACCGCCGAAGCCCGTGGCATCACCCTCACCGCCACCCTGCCGCCGCAGGTGCCGACGGTGCTGGCTGATCTGGGGCTGATTGAACGGGTGCTGACCAACCTGCTGGACAACGCCTTGCGCCACACGCCAATGAACGGTGAAGTCGAGGTGATCCTCGCACCCGCAGCCAGTGGCGTGACCGTAACGGTCAGCGACAGCGGCCCTGGCATCGACGCCGAGTTGCGCGAAGGTTTGTTCCTGCGCGCCTTTACCATTGGCGGCGCGCGCCGCGATGGCGGCCTCGGCCTGCGCATCGTGCACCGCATCCTGCAATTGCACGGGCGCAGCATCCAGTTGGTGGACCGCCCAGGCCATGGCGCAACGTTCAGCTTTTGCCTAGAAACCCGAGCATCAGCGCGTTGACCTGCTGAGCCTGCTCGTTCTGGATCCAGTGGCCGCAGTTGGCCAATACATGACGTTCCAGTTGAGGCACCACGTCGGGCATGCGTTTGAGGGTGTGCGCTTCGAACACACCGACCGGGTCACGGTCACCGATCAGGAACAGCGTGGGTTGCAGCACCTGCCGGCCAGCCAGAAATTCGCTGCGCTGCCAGTTGCGCTCGAAGTTGCGGTACCAGTTCAACGGGCCGCGAAAGCCATGTTCGGCGAAGGTTTGCACATAGACGTCCAGGTCCTCCTGGCTGCACCAACCCGGCAACGCCCCCGGCGCGGTGACGCCTTCGAGCAGTGTGGCGGTGGGCGGCTTCTTTTGTAAAAACACGTCCTGATCACTCATGAACAGCCGCAACGTGCGCTCGATGTCAGCGTTCAACTCTTGCTCGGCCACACCGGGTTCCTGAAAATACAGGATGTAATTGAACCGGTCGGCGTACAGCTCACGCATGATTTCAATCACCGGCCTGCGGGCGCGTCCGGCAAACGGCACCGACATCGTCACCAGGCGCATCACGCGCGCAGGCTCCAGCAACGCCAAGTGCCAGGCGATCACCGCCCCCCAATCGTGGCCGACCATCACCACGTGTTCATGGCCAAAATAATCCATGGCCTGCTGGATATCGGCGCACAGGGTCAGCACATCGTAGTCAGCGACTGCTGCGGGCGAACTCGATTGGCCATAACCCCGCATTTGCGGGGCGAAGACCCGGTAGCCTGCTGCGGCCAGCGCCGGGATCTGTTGACGCCAGGAATGCCAGCATTCAGGAAAACCATGCAGCAGCCAGATCGGTTTACCGTCTTCAGGGCCGGCAATGTGGACACTCAATTCAATGCCGTTGACGGCAATCTTTTGCTCGTTCAAGGGGCTCATGGGCGTAGCCTTTCTGAGGGTTTCAAGCAGCGTGCAGGATTGCGCGTGGCGCAGCCAGCATCATTGATGGCAGGAATAACTCAGTCTACCGCCCACCACCGAGGCAATAGCTGGCGCACGCGCGACTCGCCAAAGCGGTCATCGATCAGCATCACCACGCCCTCATCCTGCTGGCTGCGGATCACCCTGCCCGCCGCCTGCACGACTTTTTGAATACCGGGATACAGGTAGGTGTAGTCGTAGCCGGAGCCGAAAATCATGCCCATGCGCGCTTTCATCTGCTCATTCACCGGGTTCAGTTGCGGCAATCCCAGGGTGGCGATAAACGCGCCGATCAAGCGAGCGCCGGGCAAGTCGATGCCTTCACCAAACGCACCGCCCAGCACCGCAAAGCCGATGCCCTGGCTGTGCTGGGTAAACTGGTCGAGAAAGGCCTGGCGCTCGGCCTCGGCCATGCCGCGTGATTGCAGCCACAGCGCCACCTGCGGGTGCCGCTCGGCCATCAATTGCGCCACCTGTTGCAGGTAATCGAAGCTGCTGAAAAACGCCAGGTAGTTGCCGGGCCGTTGTGCAAATTGCCGGGCGATCAGTTCAACGATGGGCTCCAGCGAGGCCTGACGATGCACAAAACGCGTGGAGATTTCATCGACGATGCGCACCTGCAGTTGCTCGGCCTTGAAGGGCGACTCCACATCCACCCATGCGGTGTCGGCCGGCAGGCCGAGCAAGTCGGCGTAGTAATGGCGGGGGCTCAAGGTGGCGGAAAACAGCACGCTGCTGCGCGCGGCGGTCAGCCTGGGGCGGATGAATTCGGCGGGCACCACGTTGCGCAGGCACAGGGTTGACGCGCTGCGCTTGCCGCCGAACTCGCGCTTGCTGATATCAAAGATGAAGTGTTCATTGAACAGCTCGGCCACTTTGACGAATTGCAGCGCGTCGAAATAGAAGGCTTGCAGGTCGCCGCTGAGGGCTTCGGGGTGGTCGTTGAAATAATCGCCCATGGCGCTGGCGCACAGGCTCAAGGCCTGCAGCAGTTTTTCCGGCCGAGTAGCGTAAGCCTGATACGGCGCGAGCTGGTCCTTGTGCAGGGCATTCCATTCGCGGTTCAAGCGTTGCAGGGGTTTCTTGAGCGGCTCGGGCGCGGCGTCGCGCAGGGTCTTGAGACGATACTGATCCAGGCTCGCGCTGTACATCGAGCGCGCACGTTCCACCAGGTTATGCGCCTCATCCACCAGCACGGCGGCGCGCCACCCGTTGAGCTGGGCGAGGCCGAACAGCATGGCGCCAAAGTCGAAATAGTAGTTGTAGTCGGCGACCACCAGGTCGCTCCAGCGCGCCATTTCCTGGCTCAGGTAATACGGGCACACGTCATGGGCCAGGGCTACGTCGCGCAGGTTGCGCTGGTCGAGCAACCTGACGCTGGAAGCGGCTGTGCGAGCGGCGGGCAGGCGGTCGTAAAAGCCTTTGGCCAACGGGCAGGAGTCGCCGTGGCAGGCTTTATCCAGGTGTTCGCATGCCTTGTCCCGTGCGACGAGTTCGAGCACGCGCAGCGGCAACTCGGGGCTGCTGTCGTACAGCACTTGGGCGGCATCCAGCGCCAATTTGCGGCCGGGGGTCTTGGCAGTGAGGAAAAACACTTTGTCCAACTGCTGGGGCGCCAGGGCCTTGAGCATCGGGAAAATCGTGCCGACGGTTTTGCCGATGCCGGTCGGCGCCTGGGCCATCAGGCAGCGGCCGGTGCTGACGGCCTTGTAGACGGTTTCGGCCAAAGAACGCTGGCCGGGGCGAAACGCGGCATGGGGGAACGCCAGGCCTTGGGCGGCGGCATTACGCGCGTCGCGGTGTTGCATTTCGCGCTCGGCCCAGCCGAGAAACAGCGCGCATTGCTGATTAAAAAACAGTTCGAGCTGCGCAGCCTGAAAGCGCTGGTTCAGTAAGGTTTCACCCTCGCCGACGATGTCGAAATACACCAGCGCCAAGTCGATTTCACTGAGCCCCAGCTTCTGGCACATCAGCCAGCCGTACACTTTGACCTGCGCCCAGTGCAATTGGCGGTGGTTGGCCGGCTGGGCGTCGAGGTCGCCGCGATAGGTTTTCACTTCCTCCAGGCGGTTGCTGTCCGGGTCGTAGCCGTCCGCCCTGCCCCGCACCTTGAGCTGCTGGTACTCACCTTCCAGGGCCACCTCGTTCTGATAATGCGCGCTGCGCCGGGACGCGACCGTGCGGTGCCCGACGATGCCTTCCTGGGCGCTGGGTGACGGCGTAAAGCGCAGGTCGAGGTCGCCGACCTTGGCCGTGAACTCACACAGCGCCCGCACGGCGACGCTGTAACTCAAGCGGGTTCTGCCCAGCGCACGTAACACACGGTGACCGGCATCTGGTATTCACCACAAAACTCGAGCCAGCGCAGTTGGTTGTCTTGCAAACGGTCGCCGGGGCCTTTGACCTCGATCATGCGGTAGGTTTTTTGCGCGGGCCAGAACTGGATCAGGTCCGGCATGCCGGTGCGGTTGGCGCGAATATCCAGCAGCAACCGTTCAAACCAATAGCGCAGGTGTTCGGCGGGCAGACACTCCAGGGCTTGCTCCAGCAACTCTTCGCCCAACAGGTTCCAGAACACGAAGGGCGACTGGATGCCCCATTTGTCCGCATAGCGTTGGCGGATGGTGGCCTTGTAGCGCTCATCCTGCAGTTGCTCGAAGCACGCTGCGAACAGGTCGGCGCGGCGCTGATGGAAATCCTCACTGTGCAGGTCCACCGGCCCGCGCTGGAACGGGTGGAAAAACGCGCCCGGCAGCGGCGCGAAAATCGCTTCCCAGCACAGCAGGCCAAACAGTGAATTGATCAGCCCGTTTTCGACGTAATGCACGGGCGCATCCGGCTCACTCAAGTGCGCCTTTACGCAGTATTCCACCGACATCAGCGGCTCAGGGATCGCCAGCGCCAGGTCCAGGCGCGTGACCTCCCGGGGCTTGGTCTTTGGCAGCGCCGGTTCACCCAACTTACGCCGCAGGCGGGGCAACACGCGCAACACATGCTGTGCTTCGGCGGCGCTTTCCGGAGCCTGTTGCGCGGTGCACGCCAGGGCCATGGCCTGGGCATAGTGTTCCTGGCGTTCCAGCACGCGGATCAGCCGCGAGCGCGCGCCGGGGTAGGCACACTGGCGGTAAATCTGCTGCGCCAGATCCAGCTCGGCACTGCGCTCGCAATATTGGCCAACCTGAAACAGCAGTTTGGCGCGACGTTTTTCCAGCCAGGGGTTGTCGGTGTGCAACGTGGCGATTTGCGCCAGCACGCCCTCCAGCGCTTCACCCGCCTCATACGCCTGCTGGCACCCGTGCAGGAACAGAAACCCGTGCACGTCATCGCGGTTACGCAGGCCACGGGATTCGGCGCAGAACTCGACTTTTTCGTAGGTGTAGATGCCCAGGTCAGCCAGTACGAACTCCGACCAATCCTGATAAAGGTTGCCGAAGAACATCAGGCGCAGTCGGTCACACAGGTCCATCACGGTAAGGCTGTACAGCGCATCACTCAACTGCGGGCACCATTGGGCGAAACTGCGGCGGTCGGGGAAGTGTGTCGCCAGCGTCTCCAGCCAATCCGCCTTTTTGCCCTTGGGTTGGTCAATCCAGGGTTTGAACGTCCCGAGAATTTCGCCTTTCTGCAACAGCGTGAACAGCTCGTCAAACGTGAGCAGGCCGCTGTCATCGACCCAACCCAGTTCCACCAACGCCAGCGCGGCCGTGCGGGTGCAGCCAATTTCAAGGTAATTGAGTTTGCTCGCGCGAAAATGCGCACCTTTGCGCATCACCATGCGCACCAGCAACGCCTGGGAGGCCTGGGGCAACCTGTCAAATTGCTGAATAAATCGCGATTCGTCCGCATCAAGCAAATCGGCATAACGCTGCCCCAGCCACGACAGCACTTGGCGGAAGTTATGCAGGTAATACAGGGGGTCGTCGAGTGGGTTGGCCATGTCGCGCGCTGTTCAAGTACTGGTTATGCATACAGAGTGCCGTTGCAACCGTCTTGTTGCAATCGGTAATAGATAAGTGGCGCACGCAACTTTCTGTATAAAAATGATCAGATGTGGGGGTTGATCACGTAACATTTGCTGCTTGCGGCCTATGGCTGCAGGACAATTCAGGGTTAAAGGTAAGGGTTATGAACATGAAGAATTTGGGTCTGCCACTGGTTGCACTCACTTTTCTGGTATTGGCCGGTTGCTCGACGCAAACCGTGGTCACGTTGCAAAACGGCACGCAGTATTTGACCAAGGATTCGCCGAAGACCAAAACAGCTGATGGCTTTTACGAATTCACCGACATCGCTGGCAAGCACTTACGCATCAAGGCCGATGACGTGGCGACGGTACGCAAAGCAGACTGACAACGAAAAAGCCCCGCAAATGCGGGGCTTTTTTTTGGGTCTCAGTCGCAGCCGAATTGGCCTGTTGAGGCCGACACCTTCGTTGTGGCGAGCGGGCTTGCCCCGCGTTGGGCTGCGAAGCAGCCCCAAGGGATGAATGCGGTGAGTCAGGCACTCTTCGGCAACTGGTTTTGGGGCTGCTTCGCAGCCCAACGCGGGGCAAGCCCGCTCGCCACAGGGGGGTGGCTTGTCGCCGGTTCTACCTGGGCTGGCTTTTAATACCGGTAGTACGGGTGGTAATACGGGTGATAGTAGGGATGGTAATAGTACGAATGGTAGTACGGGCGGTAACAGCACGGGCCTGGGTAGGCCGGGTACACCGCACATCCACCAAGCCCCAGCAGTACCAGGGCGCATAGCAATAATCGAAGTCGGGACATACTCAGCTCCTCACATGACGCGCGAACCCTCTCGCGGTTAGTGATTGAACGTCCGAGCCGCTGCAATCCGTCGCCCTGTTCAGTGAAGTTTTATTTACCGAAGGATTTCCTGCGCTGCGCCGTTTAACCGTCAAGCCGCCTTCATCTCTGAAGGCGCAGAACGGAGAACCACTGCCATGGCACGCATGCCCCGAGCACTACGCGCCCTTTTCCTGATCCCTCTGACCCTGGCAGCGCTGGCGAGCGCGCCAGCGTTTGCAGACACCATCATTATTCGCCAGCCGCCACGGGTGGTCGTGGTGCAAGGCCCGCCGCCGCCGGTGTATTACGGGCATTGGGGCTACGCGCCACGGCCTTATTACTACCCGCATCACGTCTACGGATATGGTTATGGCTACCCCCACCGACCGTACTGGCACCGCGGCTGGTAGGGGCTGCGTGTTTTATCAGCTGATGGAAATGCCATCCGCCCACAAGCCGCCATGCCCGACGCCCACCAGCGTCACCGAGTCGGCGCCAAAGGTGAGCACTGTATCGGCGCCGACCACTTTCGCGTGGTCACGCAGTGCAGTGCTCCCCTCCACATCCTTGAACACCAGCTTGTCGCTAGCCTGGTAGCCAATCACGCGGTCATTGCCGAAGTGGCCGCTGAACAGAAAGGTGTTATGCCCACTGTTGTCGCGGATCGTGTCGTTGCCCTTGCCGCCTTCGATCAAGTCGGCGCCCTTGCCACCCTGGATCAGGTCATTGCCGTTGCTGCCGATGATGAAGGTGTTGCCCTTGTGGGGCTCGGCGTTGCGGTTGAGGTCCTGCACCCAAGTGTTGCCCCGCGCCGGATCGGACAGGTTGGCGACGATCACCGTGGAGTCACGGGTCATCTGGTCGTAGAAACCCGATTCGAGAATCCGCGTCATGCCGTCACCATAACCGGTGGGCAAGTGCGAGACCCAGGTTGGCAGGTTGACGATGGAAAACGGCAGCACATTCCACAGCGTCGAGGCGTAGTGGTCGCTGAAATTGACGATATTGTCGGTGGTCGACTCGTGGGGTTTGTCGTGCACACCCAGCGACGACAGATTAAAGGATGAGCCATCCAGCGCGCGGAATACCGGGTCGTTCTCGTAGCCGATGTTCAGCACCTTGTCGCTGGCGCTTTGGGTCGGCGAGGCATAGGCCACGTAGTTGGCGTCCTTGTAGAAGCCCGACCATTTGTGGGTGCTCAAGTCCGCCATGCTGTTGACCGCCAGCCCGCCCAGGCTGTGGCCGCTGACCACCACATCCTTGCCGCTCAGGCCGTGGGCGCTGGCATAGTCAGCGACGTTTTTGAGCAAGCCGCCAAACGCTTCACCGGAATAGTTTTTCGCGTAATCCTTGGGTCCCAGGGCCGCGAGCAAGTCGCTGATCAGGTCGCCGATGGAATCGCTGATCAGGGTTTCCCGAGGTCCCGAGGTACCGCGAAAGCCGATGCCGATTTCCAGCAACGTGCCCGCACCGTCGTACTTGCCCAGCACCTCGACCTGCGCCGTGGTGTAGCCGGCTTTTTCGCCGAAGAAAGTCCCCCGCGCATCCACCTTGCCGGCGTAGCCCAGGGTGCTGGCGCTGATCGGCGTCCATCCGGCTTTGTGCACTGCATCAAGCGCGGCTTTTTCCGAATCGGGGTTCCAGGGAATGCCGGGAATCACACCTTGTGAATCCGTACTGCCGAGCAGCGCACCCACCAGCGTGGCCGGCAAGCCAAGCCCGAGGCCGTTGTGCTGATAGCCTACGGCAAAGCCGTTATCCAGGTTGTGGTAGGAATACAACGTGATCGCCATGGCATCGGCGAACAATGCTTTCGAGCCCTCGGTTCCGAGGTTTTTATAGTCAAAGATACCCATGGTAGTGCCTCTCTTTTGTTGGATTTGTAGAGAAAGCGAAAACACTGATTAGCTTGTTTGGGAACAGGACTTGTGTGGGAGCTGGCCAGCTCCCACACACAGTTTTTTTAGAACGCCCAGTCGAGGCTCAACCCCACCCCGTGTACCTTGTCCTTGCTTGCGAGCAAACCGTTGTAGTCAAAGTTCAGCCGTGCGTCTTTGCTCAACGCCAGGCTCACCCGTGCACCGACCAGCGCCGCATCACGCACCATCGGCGCACTTTCCACCGCAAATGACGGGCCGCCCGAGGCAAACGCCAGGTGCTGCTCCGAATCGGTGCTGCTCAGGTTGTGCTGCCAGCCCAGGGTGCCGGACACTTCAAGCTGCTGATGGTCATTCACATTGAAGGTTTTCAGCGCGCGCACACCCAAGGTGCTCAGCACCACATCGCGGGTATCGTCGTGGCCTTTGAGCGCGGCAGCATCACCCTTCTCGGTGAAACCATCGGTATTGAGGTGCACGTAGGCCAGGTTGGCGAACGGTTCCAGTGCCAGCGGTTGCAGGTTCACGCGGTACGCCGCTTCACCAAACACCTGAGTGCTGGTCGCGTCGACTTTGGCTTTCTGCTTGCCGGCGACGTCGCCGTATTGCAAGTCACGTTTTACGTCACCCCGGTGCCAGCTGTAGGTCGCGCCACCACTCAAACGCAAGGCACCGATTTCATGGCCGGCGTACGCGCCAAAGTGGTAGCTGTCCACCGAGGCACGGCTGTGGGTGTCACTGCCCATGTTCAGCGACGTATCGCTGTAACCCGCCACGACACCGATGCGCGTTGAGTCGTCGAGCGCGCCGTCCACACCCGCGAGCATGCCGCCGATGGACGTGGTGTAGCCCGCCGTGTCGCTGCGGCTATCGGTCTTGCCCCAGGCGCCCAACGCCTTGACCCAGACGTTGCCACGGCTGTCGACGGTTTGGCTGCTCGCGCCCATCTCGCCATTGCGCAGGCGCTCGCCCACGGCTTCACGCACGTAACGGCTGTCGTTGACCAGCGCGCTTTCCAGCGCCGGGTAAACTTCACCGGAGAGTTGCTGGAAGGCCCCTTGGGCCGAGGCCGCCGTCGGCGCCAGCAGCAGGCTTTCATACACCGCGTTACCTGCGCCCAACTGGTCGGCCGCCGCTGCCACGGCACGCTGGTTGGGCGTGGTGGCCACACTGGCAAAGCTGTTGGTGCGCACCACATCCAGCTGCACGCCGGTCGGCGCGTAGTTCAATGTGCCCCCCACAAACAGGTAGTTCGGCACCACCGCCGCAAAGCTGCCGGTCACCCCGCCCGCTGCTTGCAGGATGCTGTACTGACGACCGATCAGGCTCTGCGCCTGGGCATTGGTCAACAGCGTCGGGCTGTTTTCCAGGGCCAGGGTCACGGTGCCGCCGTTGAGCGTGGCGGTACCGCCCGCGACGATGCGGTCGCTGCTTGTCGGCGACAATTCCACCGCATAGGTCGAGCCCGCGTCGAAGGTCACATTGCCCGCCACATTCAGCGTACCGATGGAGTTGCCCGGCGCCACGGTGCCGCCGCTTTTCGCGCTCAGCGAACCGATGCGCCCGGAGCCGCCCAGCACGCCACTCTGGCTGACGGTAACGTCGGAGATGACCGACCCGTTAATCGCCAGCAAGCCCTGGTTGACCAGCGTCGGACCGCTGTAGGTGTTGGTGCCGGTCAGCACCAGCGTGCCAATACCTTGCTTGGTCAGGCCGCCATGCCCGGCGATGTTATTGCTCCACACATCGCGCCCGCAATGCACGTCGGTGCACAGGCGCTGAGTCGGCTTGCCGGCGTCCACCACAGCGCCAACCCCTGGCAAGTCGGCGACAAACTGCCCGCTGCCATACGCACCGTCGATGCGGAACTCGGCCGGAATGTCTTCAGCGGTGACGAACATTCCCGGCCCGTTGACCGCCTTGCCCAGGTTGATCATGCCCCAGCCGTACAGCGCGTCGATGCCCGGTGCGCCCAGGTCAGTGGCGGTGGTTTTGAGCAGCGTGGAGATTTGCTCGCCGCTCATGTACGGGAAGCGCTCCATCAGCACTGCCGCAGCGCCGGCCACATGGGGCGCGGCCATGGACGTGCCGTTCTTGTTGGCCCAGTCATTGGTGAGGTTGTTCAGGTCGGTGCCGTTGATGATCGAACTGAAGATCTTGGTGCCCGGCGCCGACACGCAAAAGCTCGCCGCATAACCGCAGCGCGTAGAGAACGTGCTGATTACGTAGGGATCAGGGCTCGCGGTGTTCGGGTTTTGCTGCAAGGCCGCGACCGACAGCCAGTTCGGCGCGATCTCCGGTACAAAGTACGCCAGGCCCGACATCGCATCCGGGTTGTTCAGGTTGTAATCGTTGCCCGCCGCAAAGATGGTCAGCACGCCACTGCGCGCCGCATCGATTGCCCCCTGATAAGCACCGCCGGCGAGGGTGCCGAGGAGCGGCCGGATGACGTTGAACTGGGCCTGCGCTTCATTCACCGTGAAGTTCGGGAAGGCCGGATCGCGACCACCCTTGGCGTACTGATCGCCGATGCCGATGCCCCAGCTGTTGTTGATGATCCGCGCGCCGTTGGCGACCAGCCCGTCCCAACCGGCCTTGTACACCGCGCCGTCGTTGCCGAGGATGATCCCGTCTTCCGGCCCCGGGTCGCCGTTTTCCGCGGTGATGATTTGCGCGTTGAACGCCACGCCGTGCATCGGCCCGCCATCGCGGTTACCGGCGGCAATCCCGCCGACGTGAGTGCCGTGGTTACCCAACTTGCCGTTGGAGTCTTTGGACGGCGTGCCGTCATACCGGAACGCATCGCCCGCCTTCACCGGGATGTACGGGTCGGTGTACTGGCGAATGCCCTCGGTGACCACTGTCACCACTTTGTTTGGGCTGGCGAATTCCGGGTGCTGGGCGTACACCGGCTGGTCGAAGATCCCCAGCTTCACGTCCTTGCCGGTGTAGCCGGCGGCGTAGGCGTCGTCTGCATGCACCGCGCCCAGGCCCCAATCGGCCTTGAACTCGTTGCTGCGCCAACTCGCGGCGTCGCCCGGTTTTCCGGTTTCCACATAGGGTGCGGCCTGGGCGGTCCCCAGGCTTGCCAGGCAGCACAGCAGCGCGCCGTATGGCACGCAGCTCAAAGCCTTGAGCGGGTAGCCCGGGCCTGTGTGAGTGGCGATAGTTAACCCTGACTTGCGTTTGTTCACGGTGACCTTCCTTAGTTTTCTTATTGCACTTATTTGAAAATCATCTCCACCCAACTGTGGAAGCAGTGTTGTTTAGAACTGCCAGTTCAGGCTCAAGCCCACGCCCTGGGTTTTCTCGCGGCCACCCAACTGGCCGTTGTAATCCAGGTTCACCCGGGTGCTCGGGCTCAGCGCCAGGCTGGCCTGCACGCCGACGAGGGCGGCGTCACGCAGCAACGGCGTACTGCGCACGGCAAACGACGGCCCGCCCGCGACAAACCCCAGGTGCTCCTCGGATTCAACAGCGGTCAGGCTGTGCTGCCAGCCCAGCGAGCCGGACAGTTCCAGCCGCTGGTGGTCATTCAAGGGAAGGGTTTTCAACGCGCGCATACCGAGGGTGCTGAGCAGCGCATCACGTCGATCGCTGCCACGTTCCAGCGCGGCGGCATCGCCTTTTTCCTGGAACGAATCACTGTCCAGGTGCACGTAAGCGAGGTTGGCGAACGGTTCCAGCGCCAGGGGTTGCAGGTGAATGCGGTAGGCGGCCTCGGTAAACAACTGCGCCGTGCGCGCGTCCAGTTTGGCTTTTTGCTTGCCGCTGACTTCGCCGTATTGCAGGTCACGTTTCACGTCGCCGCGATGCCAGCTGTAGGCACCGCCGACGCTGACGCGCCAGTCGCCCAGTTCACGCCCGGCGTACGCGCCAAAGTGGTAGCTGTCGACGGAGGCCGACGAATGCGTGCCGCTGCCCATGTTCAGTGAGCTGTCGCTGTAGCCAGCGACCACACCCACGCGGGTTTGCTCGTCCAGCGCGCCGTCCACACCGGCCAACAGGCCGCCGATGGAGGTGGTGGAACCTGCCGTTTCGTTGCGGCTGTCGGCCTTGCCCCAGGCGCCGAGCGCCTTGAGCCACAGGTTGCTTTCACCGGTGACCGGCACATGACGCAGGCGTTCGCCCACGGCTTCGCGCAGCTGCAGGCTGTCGTTGATCAGCATCGCGCCCATCGCCGGATAGATTTCACCGGAGAGCTGCTGCAAACCCTGTTGCGCGGTGGCGATGGAATCCGACTGCAGCACGCTTTCGTACACCGGATTACCCGCGCCCAATTGCTCGGCGGCGGCTGCGACATTGCGCTGGTTACGATTGGCCGCGACGCTGGCGAAGCGGGTGTCGTTGCGCCCCACATTGAGCTGCACGCCATTGGCCGCGTAGTCGAGCGAACCGCCGATGAACAGGTAGTCAGGCAGCACTTGCCCGAACTGCCCCTGAATGCCGCCCGCCGCTTGCAGGATGTTGTATTGGCGGCCGATCAGGCTTTGGGCCTGGCTTTGGCTGAGCAAGGTCGGGCTGTTTTCCAGCGCCAGGGTCACCGCCCCGCCGCCCAGAACAGCCTTGCCGCCTGCAACAATGCGGTCACTGCTGGTGGGCGTCAGTTCCACCGCATAGGTGGAGCCCGCGCCGAGGTTCACATCGCCCGCCACCTGCAAGGTGCCCACGGAATTGCCCGGCGCCACGGTGCCGCCGTTATTCACCGATAACGCGCCAATACGCCCGGAGCCACCGAGGGTGCCGCTGTTGTTCACGGTCACCGCCGAGGTCAGCGAGCCGTTCACGGCCAATAAGCCGCCGTTAACCGTGGTGGCGCCGCGATAGGTGCTGTCGCCGCTCAACACCAAACTGCCCGCGCCGGATTTGATCAGGCTGCCTTCATACACGCGGCTCGCGCCAGCCAAGTCACGCGCCGTGCCGACGGCGTAATCGGTTTGATCCTGCTGGCTGGCAGCCGCGCCCACGCCGTTTTGCCAACCTTTGTCGATCAGCGTTTGCTGCCACGCGGCGTGCTCGGCGCGGTCTTCTGCCTGGCGCTGAATCAAGGCCTGATCGGTGATGCCATTGCTCCACACATCGCCCTGCCCTGCGGCCAGATTCACGTTCATGGCACCGAGCAATTGCCCCGGCCCGCGCATTGCGCGGCCCAGGTCCGGCACGCCCCAACCGACAATGGCATTCGGCGCCTGGGTGATCGAGCCGTCGAGCTGGGTCGCGGTGGTCAACAGCACCTGCAACGCTTGCTCGTTGGTCATGTAGGGGTAGCGTTCCATCACCAGCGCCAACGCGCCGGTAGCATGGGGCGCCGACATTGAGGTGCCGGATTTCACGCCATAGCCACCGCCAGGAACCGTGCTGTTGATCAGCGCACCGGGGGTGGAAATGCACCAATACTTGGCGATGCCGCACTTGTTGTATTTCTGGTTATTGGCCTTGTCCAGCCCCGACACGGCGAGCCAGTGGCCCTCCAGCTCCGGCTGAAAATACGGCAGCGCCGAACGCACGCTGGCGTTGGCGTAACCACTGTTGCCGGCGCTGAATACGTTGATGACGCCCGCCTTGGCCACGTCCGCTGCCGCGTCGAGCCAGGTGCCTTGGTTGTAATGCTGGGCATAGGCCGCGTGCAGGTCGCCGAGGGTCTGGTAGCTAACATTCGGCGGCTGGCTGCCCCAACTGTTGTTGATCGCGCGCGCGCCGGAATCCACTAGGGCGCTGTACACCGCTTTGAAGTACTTGGGGTCCGGGGTCGGGCCAAACAGGAAGCTGTCGTTGGCGTTGGTGTTGCCCACATAGACTTGCGCGTTATAGGCCACGCCATGCATGCCCACGCCGTCGCGCGCCGCGCCCATGGTGCCGGTGACGTGGGTGCCGTGGGAGTCATTGTTCGGGTTGAGCGCACCGGTGGTGCTGAAAGCACTGCCGTCGACATACGTGCCAGTGGCGGTGACCGCGTGAAAACGCTCTTTGGAGGCTTCCGGGTGCGTGGGATCAAAGCCCGAATCCAGGGCGCCGATTTTGACACCACTGCCAGTGATGCCGGCGGCGTAGGCTTCATCTGCCTTCATGCGACCCAGGCCCCAGTCACTCTGGAACTCGGCGGAACGCCAGCTGGCGGGGTTACCCGGCTGACCGGTCTCGGTGTAAGCCGCCTGTGCCGCAACGGACAACAGCAGCAACGAGCCTGCGGTGAAGGGTTTGAAGCGTGGTGAATCGGTGATCATTTAAACCATCCTTATTGTTTTTATAGGTGCTCATTTCACTGGGCCAAAAGCCTCGTCCACCTTGGCCAGCTCGGTGTCGCGCAAGTTGCCCGCGTAGTAGTGCAATTTGGTCCAGGCCATCAGGTAGTCGTAACGCGCCTGCGCCAGGTCGCGGCGGGTGCTGTAAAGCTGCTGCTCGGCGTTCAGCGCATCGAGGTTGACCCGCTCGCCGCCGAGGATGCTTTGCCTGGTCGACACCACCAGCGCTTCGGCGGAGGTCAGGGCCTTTTGGTAGGCGCGCAGCTTGCTCACGCCCGACAGGCAGGCGCTGAATTGGCGACGCAGCTCGATCAGGGTTTCGCGGGTCTTGCCTTCCAGCTCGTACTCGGCCTGCTCCATGCCACGGCTGGCCTGGCGGGTGGAGGCTGAGATACCGCCACCGGCATACAGCGCCATGCTGACTTCGATGCCGATGGTGTTGGTGTCGTAGCGCTGGTTATAGGTGTTGCCGCTGTCCGACTCCTGTTTGCGCGAGCTGGCGTAGGCGGTGATTTTGGGCAGGTGCCCGGAGCGATTGCGCTCGACTTCATACCGCGCTATTTCCACGGCCTGACGCTGGGACGCGAGCGTCGGGTTATTGCTGATCGCCAGTTCGTGCCAGGTGTCGTAATTGGCCGGGGTCAGGGTGAAGGCGGCAAAGCTCTGGTTCAGCGGCGCGAGGTCGTTGATGTTGACGCTCTGCACGCCGATCAACGCGCCCAATTCCCGCAAGGACGCGTCCTGTTCATCCAGCGCCTGAATCTCTTCGGCGGTGGCCAGTTCATAGCGCGATTCGGCCTCCAGAATGTCGGTGCGCGTGCCCTCGCCCTGCTTGAACAGGTGCTGGTTTTGCTGGAATTGCTGTTCGTAAGCCTTCTTCTTGGCGCGGGCGATGTCGATCTGGTCCTGCGCAAACAGCGCCTGGGTGTAATAGCTCAACACCCGCACCAGCAACGCCTGGCTCTTGTCACGAAAGCTTTCATCGGCAAACAGCGCCTGCGCCACGCCCTTGCGGTAGTTGGCATAGGCTTCGTAGTCGAACAGCGGCTGTTGCAGGCTGAAGGTCGAGCCGTAACTGTTGTAGTTACGGTCGTCGCGATAGCTGCCGCCGCGCCCGTCCGGCAGGTGCGCTTCGGAATTGTTGCGGCCCTTGTTGTAGTTGTACGACAGCTTGGGCAGCAGCCCGGCGCGGCCGATGGTGCGGTTTTCCAGGCCCGCGTCGCGTTCCTTGATGGCGCCCAGAAACACCGGATCGTTGCGCAAGGCTTGCTCGTACACATCGAACGGGCCCATGGCTGCTTGGGCACTGCCACAGGCCAACAGCAGGGAAATGAACACTGACTTCATGCTCATTCCTCGGTCAACGCGGAGCCGGCGCGATCGAGCAGCGGCTTGAACAGGTAATTGAGCAAGGAGCGCTCGCCGGTGCGCACGAACATCTCGGCGGGCATGCCGGGCTTGATCACCAGGCCGTGGAGTTTGGCCAGCGCGTCCTCGCTGACGGTGGTGCGCAGCACGTAGTAAGGCTGGCCGGTTTTTTCGTCGAGCATCTGGTCGGCGGAAATCAGGCTGACTTCACCCGGCACGCGTGGGGTGCGGCTCTGGTTGAAGGCGGTAAACAGGATATCCACCGGCAAATGAGCGCCGACCTTGTCCACCAAGTGCACCGGCAGATGCCCTTCAACTTCCAGGCGCGTGCCCTGGGGCACGATTTCCAGCAGGGTTTCACCGGCACGCACCACGGCGCCTTCGGTGTGCACGCCCAGGTTGACTGCAATGCCGTCGGCCGGTGCGTTGATTTCGCTGTGTTGCAGGTCAAAGCCCGCCGAGGTGAGTTGCTGCTCCAGGGTCAGGCTGCGCAGTTGCGCGTCGGCCAGTTGGCTGCGCACTTCCTTCTGATACTCCTCGCCGTGCTGCTGCAACTTCAGGCGTGATTCCAGAATGCCCTGCTCCACTCGGCCGCTCTCGCCAGCGTTTTGCGCCAGGTCCTGCTGCACCTGGGACAGTTGGCGCTGGTAATCGAGCAAGCGGTTGCGCGGGATATAGCCGTTGTCGGCCAAGGGCTGCAGGTTGGCCAGTTGATCACGCAGGGATTGGGCCTGATTCGACAAATCACTGCGAGCACGGCGCATGCCACCCAGTTGCGAGGTGGCGCCTTCGATGTTCGCGCGGATCCCCGCCTGTTCACGGGCAAAGGCTTCGCGGCGGCTGCTGAACAGTTGGCGCTGGCCTTCCAGCACCAGCGCAAGCGCAGGGTCGGGGTTGGCGCTCAACTCAGCGGGAAAGGTAATGCTGGAAAGGTTGTCGCGCTCGCTCTGCCAGCGCGCCACGCTGGCCCAGGCCATGCGGTACTGGGCTTGCAGGGACTGCACGTCGGCCTTGTTCTGGGTCTGGTCCAGACGAAACAGCGGCTGGCCTTGCTTTACCAACTCGCCCTCCTTCACCAGAATCCGGCTGACCACGCCGGGGCTGAAGGTTTGTACGGCCTTGCGCTTGCCGGACACCACCACCGTGCCCTGCACCGGGATGCCCTGGTCCAGAGGCGCCAGGCTGGCCCAGAGGAAGAAGCCACCGGCGCCGACGATCGTCAGCAGCCAGCCCATTTTTACGAAAAACCCGGCGTCACGCTGTTCAAAAGTAAGGCTACTCATGCGCCTGGATTCCTTCCGGCTGAATACTGACGGCTAAGGCTCACGCCAGCCTTTTCTCGAGGGGCTTCTTGTTGCCCGGACAACGCGCGCAGCACTTCCTGGCTTGGCCCGAACGCCTGCAAACGGCCTTCGTTCAACACCAGCAACTTGTCTGCCTGGGCCAACGCCGAGGAACGGTGGGTGACCAGCACCACACTGCTGCCCTGGGCTTTCATCTGCATGATGGCGCTGGCCAGGGCGGCCTCGCCGACGGTGTCGAGGTTGGAGTTGGGCTCATCCAGCACGATCAGGCGCGGCCCGCCATACAGCGCGCGGGCCAGGGCAACCCGCTGTTTCTGGCCGCCCGACAGGCCGCCGCCGTTGTCGCCCAGCACGGTGTCGTAACCCTGAGGCAGGCGCAGGATCAGTTCATGCACGCCAGCTTGTTGCGCCGCCTGCACGACCCGCGCAGGGTCGGCATCACGAAAGCGCGCGATGTTGTCGGCGATGCTGCCGCTGAACAGTTCGATGTCCTGGGGCAGATAGCCGATATGCGGGCCGAGGTCATCGCGGTCCCAGCGATGGATATCGGCGCCGTCCAGCCGCACGGTACCGCCCAGTGTTGGCCACACGCCCACCAGCACACGGGCCAGGGTAGATTTGCCCGAGCCCGAGGCGCCCAGCACGCCGAGCACTTCGCCCGCGCCGAGGTTGAAGCTCACCTGGTGCAACGTCGCCATACGCTTGCCCGGCGGGCCCGCGCTGACCTGCTCGAAACTCACGTGGCCCTGTGGCGCCGGCAATGCCATCTGCTCGGCTTCAGGCGGGAATTCGCGCAGTAATTCGTCAAGCCGCTGGTACGCCAGCTTGGCCGAACTCCACTGTTTCCATACGGCAATCAGTTGGTCGATGGGGCTGAGCACACGGCCCATGAGAATGGAGCCGGCAATCATCATCCCGGCGGTCATTTCACCCTTGATCACCAGAAAGGCGCCCAAGCCCAACACCAAAGACTGCAAGCACAGGCGCAGGCTCTTGCTCAGTGATGTGATCACCGAACCGGTGTCACTCGCCGTGTTCTGCAAGCCGAGAAACTGCGAATGCACGGCAAACCAGCGTGTGCGCAGCGCGCCAAGCATGCCCATGGCCTGAATGGTCTCGGCGTTGTGCAGGTGGCTGGTGGCCAACTGGGTCGACTGCTGGGAAAAACCGCTGGCCTCGCCCAGGGGCTTTTTGGTCAGGTATTCGTTGAGGCACGCCAGTGCGATCAACAGCACCGCCCCCGCCGTGGCCAACACCCCGAGCCACACGTTGAACAGGAAAATCACGAACAGGTAGATCGGAAACCACGGTGCATCGAAAAACGCGAACAGCGCCGGGCCGGTGATGAATTGGCGGATATGGGTCAGGTCGCCCAGGGATTGCCCGGCGTGCCCTTGACCACTTTTCAAATTACGTTCAAAGGCGGCCTTGTACACGCGCAAGTTGAAACGCCGCTCCAACTGGCTGCCGATACGGATCACGATAAAACTGCGAACGACTTCCAGCGTGCCGATAAAGGCAAAGAAGCCCACGACCATCAGCGTCAACATCACCAGGGTGGTTTCATTCTGGGAGGACAGCACACGGTCATACACTTGCAGCATGTAAATCGACGGCACCAGCATCAGCAGGTTAATTAATGCCGTGAAACAGCCAACGCTGATCAAAATGCTCTTGTATTCACCCAACGCCTTGAATAAGGGCGCAACGGCACGGGACTTCGCCATATCTTTTTGTCTTCCTTGAAGCGAATGACGCGCAATAGTTGCCCAGGCCCCTGAATAAGGGACGGCCAACTAATAAATCAAGTTATAAGGTTATAACTGTTAATCAGGGTGTTCGTTGCAGTACAACTTCTGTGCCTGACGGCGTGCGGCCCTTATATTCGCCTTCTTTCTGGCGATTTAGATGGGTAATGCCGCTGCCTTCGGCATTCATCAGCCAGATGCCGTCCGGGGTCGGCGACCACGTCAGGGGCTTATCGCCCAGCCATTGTTCGACGCAGGCCACATCGCCGGCCAAGGCATTTGCCTGCTCCAGCAGGTCGAGGGCGCAGACCTGGCCCTGCTGCTTCAACTCCCAGTGCCCGGCCAGTTGGGCCGTGGTGGGTAATACGAGACTGCTCGCCATTGCTTGGGCTCCTGCCGATACGAACAACACCTGTGTGACACAGGCGATCAAATGAGAAAAACGCGGCATTTGGGGCTCCATCCCGGAGCGCGGCGCCGGAGCGCCGCGCGTTTTACATTACGCCACGATGTCGCTGACGGCTGCCTGGCCAACGGTAGTGACGAGGAAATCCGCCACGCCGTGACCCGAGAAGTCGACAGCCAGGGTGCCCAGGTTGGTACCCGAGGCATAGCTCAGCACAGCATCGCCGGCATGCCCGGTGAACGCATTGACGAAGGTCAGGCCTGCACCCTTGGTGATACCGGACAGGTCGATCTTGTCCGAACCCGAGGTGAAGTCAAAGATCTTGTCGGCGGCACCCGGCTTGGAGTCGGAGCTGGCACCGTACACGAAGGTGTCGCTGCCGGCGCCTCCCCACAGTTGGTCCGCCCCGCCACCGCCGTAGATGAGGTCGTTGCCGGCCCCGCCTTTGATCAGGTTGGCAGCGTTGTTGCCGATGATCAGGTCGTTACCCGCACCGCCGAAGGCGTTCTCGATGGTCACGCCTTTGGCGATGGACACGTTGCCCACCAAGCCGCCAACGTCGGAGAACGAGGTCTCATTGAGGTTGATCTTCTGGTTCTGGGTGAAACCGGAGAAGTCCAGGGTGTCGTTGCCGCCACCGTCCCACACCGAGAACACCAGTTTGTCGGCGTTGGAGGTGGCGCTGAGGAAATCACGCCCGGTGTTGGAGTTGAACCCGTAGGTGGTGTCGCTGGCGCGGGTGGCGTAGTTGGCACCGTAGAGCTTCTGGATCGCGGCAATGTCGTCGATCAGCGGGCCGGAAGCGTAAGCCTCAACCCCGCCTTTGCTGAAGTTCTGGTTGGTGTTGCTCTCGCTCCAGTAACTCATGAGGCTGTAGCCGCGCGTGTCCTGTCCATAGGTCGCGTCGTTGTAGGTTGGGTTGCCATTCCCGGCGTTGTAGTCGCCAGGGTGAGCCAGGCCCAGGGTGTGGCCGATTTCGTGGGTCAGGGTCTGGCGGCCATAGTTGTTCAGGTCCGGGGTCTTGTTCGGCGTGTAGCTGTTGTTGGTCAGGTACCACGACGTGCCGTCGTAGCCTGCACCGGTGCCGGGCAGGTAGGCGAAGGCCGCCGCGCCGTCCTGGCCACCACTGTAGTTGCCGAAGGTCATGTGCCCGTCACCGCCGGTGGCCTTTTCGGTAAAGGTCACTTTGGCGACATCCGCCCAGGATTGCATGGCCAGTGCGGCCTGTGCTTTCTGCTGGGTGTTGAACTGGCTGAACCCGGAGATGCCATGTTTGTTCATGGTGGCCGAGGACGCCGAGGTCAGGAAGGTGTAGGTCAGATCGATCTTGCCGTTGCCATCAGCGTCCCGATACGCGGCGCCGTCACGCAGCAGCTGAGTCGCTGCCTGGTCGACGGTGTAGGACGGTTTGCCATTGACCGTGAGGTTACCGCCACGGTCGTACAGGTGACTGAAACTATCGATTTGCGAGTAAGCAGTGCTGGCTTGCGCAGCAGAAACAATAGCTTTGTCTTTTACTTTTGACATAAACGTACTTCCTTGTTTGCAAGTGCATCAGTCTTTGATCGATAGGAACCTCGCGGGCGAGATCGTCCTATCACTCGCCTCTTTTGAAGGCGTATCGAAACTGACACAACTTGAAATCTTTCGTCTACACATATTTCCGTGCTGAAAATGTGACGTAGATTCAACTTGAGGAAGTCGCGCGCAATGTTTATTGGGGGCTACTGGGTTTGCCCGAGAGAATTCTGCGCACTGATATTTAAATATTAAATAGCGCTAAAGCCGCCCTTGCCGGATGGCGCACTTAGATAATGGATCCAATATATTGTCACGGTGTCATTGGCAACATTAAAGAGCCACTACTTACACTAGTTATTAAACTTGCCCCCTATTACCGGGACATAGTGCCATCTGGTTTGGGGTATGCGACACCTGTGGGAAGTGGGCTTGTTGTGGCAAGTGAGCTTGTTGTGGTGAGCGGGACTGTCGTGGCGAGCGGGCTTGCCCCGCGTTGGGGCGCGAAGCGGCCCTGAAACCAGGCGATAGAGTACAACTTGATACACCGCGCTCAGGCTGATTGGGGCTGCTTCGCAGCCCAACGCGGGGCAAGCCCGCTCGCCACGACAAGCCCGCTCGCCACAACAATCCCACTTGCCACAACAAGCCTGCTCACCACAACAGCTTTACCCCGCTGCCTCAGACCTATCTGCCGGTCCGAATGGTGTTCCACACCCGCGTGCGAATACGGTCGACATTCAACGGCATCGCCTCCAGTGCAAACAGCTTGCCCATCATTTCCGGGCTCGGGTACACCTTGGTGTCCGACTTGATCGCAGGGTCCACCAGGCTGTCGGCTGCGCTGTTGCCGTTGGCGTAGTGCACGTAGTTGGTGATGCTCGCCATCACTTCCGGGCGCAGCAGGTAGTTCATGAAGGCGTAACCGGCTTTTTCGTCCGGGGCATCGGCGGGCATGGCGACCATGTCAAACCAGATCGCGGCACCTTCCTTGGGAATGTTGTAGCCGATGTTCACGCCATTCTTGGCTTCCCTGGCACGGCTTTCGGCTTGCAGGATGTCGCCGGAGAAACCGACGGCGACGCAAATGTCGCCATTGGCCAGGTCTGCGGTGTATTTCGAGGAGTGGAAGTACGCCACGTATGGCCGCACTTTCATCAGCAGGTCTTCGGCCTTTTTGTAGTCCTCGGCCTTTTTGCTGTGGTGCGGCAAGCCCAGGTAATTCAGCGCGGCCGGCAGCAGTTCGGGGCCGTTATCGAGGATTGCCACGCCGCATTTCTGCAACTTGGCCATGTGCTCGGGCTTGAAGATCAGGTCCCAGGAATCCACCGGCGCGTTGTCGCCCAGCACGGCCTTGACCTTGTCGATGTTGTAGCCGATGCCCGTGCTGCCCCACAGGTACGGGAAGCCATGGGCGTTGCCGGGATCGTTGTTTTCCAGGGCCTTGAGCAGCACCGGGTTGAGGTTTTTCCAGTTCGGCAACTGGCTCTTGTCGAGTTTTTTCAGCGCGCCGCCTTGAATCTGCCGGGCCATGAAATGGTTGGAGGGAAACACCACGTCATAGCCGGATTTGCCGGTCATCAACTTGCCGTCGAGGGTTTCGTTGCTGTCGTACACGTCATAGGTGAAACCGATGCCGGTCTCTTTCTGGAAGTTCTTGGTGGTGTCCGGCGCGATGTAATCCGACCAGTTGTAGATCTTCACCGTCTCGGCGGCCTGGCTGATAGAGGCCACCAACATCAAGGGCAACAGGGCAATGGCTTTCATGGTTCGATTTCCTGGCGGTTTTAGGGCTGTTTTTATGGCAGGCGATCAAGGATCAAAGCGTTACAGAATCAGTACGTAGGTTTTGCGCACGGTTTCCTGGATATCCCAGATACCGGTGCTGTCTGCCGGCAACATCAGTGCATCACCGGCTTCTATGTGGACGAGTTCACCGTTGTCGGGGGTAAAGGTGCAGCGACCACTGATGAAGTGGCAGAACTCCTGGGATTTGATCTGCCGACGCCAACGGCCTGGCGTGCATTCCCAGATGCCGGTTTCGACGCCGTCGGTGCGTTCCACGCTGAAGGTCGATGCCACGGCGACCGGTTCGCCCAAGGGCACGAGCACCGGTGAAGAATCCGGCAGGTGGGCATTCAGCGCGTTTTTAAAGTGAGTGATGCTCATGGGACTTCTCGTGTGAGTGAAACGAATTAATGCATGAAGCCTTCCATGAACCCGGCTACGCCCGTCGCCAATTTGCGACGCCAGGGCGCGGTGTTGGGGTTTGCCAACACTTGGTCTTCATGCACAAAACTGCGAATGATCGCGTTGTAGCCCAGCCAACGGCATGGCTCGGGCTCCCAGGCCCTGAGCGCGTCCAAGCCGCGCTCGCGGATCACCCATGGCTGCGTCGTCAGCGGCGTGTCGAGGCCCAGGATCAGGTCTGCCAGGGTGCGGCCTCCCAGATGCGTGGCGCCCACGCCCTCCCCGCCATAACCGCCAGACAGGGCGATGCCGGTTGTGTGGTCGCAGAGCATGTGCGGTCGGAAATTGCGCGACATGCCAAGGTTGCCGCCCCAGGAATGGGTAATCTTTACCCGCTTGAGCTGTGGGAAAAGTTCGCCGAACAGGTAGCGACGCAGCTCCACTTCGCTGTCAGTCAGATCGAAGTCATGCCGCAATTTACCGGCGAACTGATAGCCGCCACGGGCACCGAACACCAAGCGGTTGTCTGCGGTGCGCTGGCCGTAGGTGACCTGGCGGCTGCTTTCGCCAAAGGCCTGGCCGTGGCTCAAGCCGATTTCATCCCAGGTACTGGCGGGCAGCGGTTCGGTGGCGACGATCAAGCTTTGCACGGGCAACTGATAACGCCCCAGCGGCGGCAAGGTGTTGGCGTAACCCTCCACCGCCGGCACCACCCACCCCGCACGCACACTGGCCTTGGCCGTGCGCAAACTGCCGGATTGCCACTGGGTGACGGGGCTGTTTTCGTAGATCGTCACGCCCATGCGCTCAACCACTCGCGCCAGGCCACGCACCAGTTTGGCGGGGTTAATGGTCGCGACATGGGGTGCATAAATACCGCCATAGGGCTTGGCGATGCGGATTTGCTCGGCCAACTGTTGGGGGCTCAGCCAGCGGTAATCGTCTTCGGTGAGCCCCTGGGCGTGGAGTTTGTCCAGGTAACGGCGCAGGCTGCCTTCCTGTTCGGGGTAGCGCGCGGCGCAATACAGCGCGCCGCCCTTGCGGTAGTCGCAATCGATGCCTTCGCGGGCCAGAACCTGGGCCACTTCGTCGGGGATGGCGTGCAGCAAGTCGAACGAGGCGCGGCGCTGCTCGGGGTTGAGGCCGGCCAACAAGCGGTCTTCACCGAGCAGGTTGCCCATCAGCCAGCCGCCATTGCGCCCCGACGCACCGAAACCGGCGGTCTGTGCTTCGATAATCGCGATGTTCAGCTCGGGCGCCTGGCGCTTCAGGTAGTAAGCCGTCCACAAACCAGTGTAACCGGCGCCGACAATGGCCACGTTGACGTCCAGGTCATGTTCCAGGGACGGCCGCGCCAATAGCGGGTCGTCCAATTGGTCCATCCATAAACTGATGTTGCGCCATGCCGGCATGCCAAGCTCCCCAACCCTGTTTCGATAGGCTGGATCCTAGAGCGCCGGGTCAGGGGCTGTCTTGCGCGCGTGCACGCAGGGAAATTTGTTTGACGTAAGCCTTGGGCGACTGGCCGGTGTGCTGGCGAAACGCGCTGTAGAACGCTGACAGTGAATTGAAACCGGCCGCAAAAGCTAAATCATCGATTTTGATCGGCGGCGCAGCCTTGTCCAGTGACCCCAGCAAATGCTGGAGACGGGCACTGTTAACGTAACGATAGAAGCTTTGCCCCAGCACCTGGTTCAACAGGTAGGAAATCTGGTTGCGGCTGTAGCCACATTCCTTGGCGACCCGTTGCAGGTCGAGTTCCGGGTCAAGGTAGGGTTGCTTGAGTTCGAAGTATTGCTGCAGGTCCTTGGCCATGTGCCCCAGTTGCTGGGGCGACAGGCCGAGGCGGCTGACGGTTGGGCGCATCGTCTGGGTCGGCTGTTCGTGCACCAGCGATGCGTATTCATTGACCCGCCAGATCAGCCCGTCACGCACGGTGATGGCTTCGCTGGTGCGAAACGAGACCAGCCCCTGGCCACCCCGCAGGGTGATGCGGTACTGGATAAACGCGGTATCTCCGTCGGCGCGAATGCGGTCAGTGTGCTCGATGGCCTCTTCTGCGCCACGGGGCATGCTGGCTTGCAGGTAGTCACGCAGTTCGGCGTAACCCACCACACGGTTCTGGAAGAAATCGTGGTACTGAATCTCGGGATGGTAGTAGGACATCACCCCATCGAGGTCGCGATGGCGCCAACACAGGTGATGACGCAAGACCAACTCGCCGGTGGCCTGGGTGTTTTGGCAATCATCGGCTGGGGCGATGTCTGGCATGTGCAGCTCTTGGCGAATAAACGGCTGAGATTGCCGAATTTTAGCGGCGCGTTCAATGGCACAGTGGAACTTCTGACTAATGGCCTTTTGCCTGAATTTGCTCAGGATATGACTCACATCAAGGCACTGGAAAAGAACCGCCCAACGGAGCGAAAAAACCCACCTCTGGCGCAGGATCGAGTGCTATTTTGAACCTTGTCGACGCCATGACCAGTGAAGGTCTGGCCCTGCCGCGAGCCAAAGGAAGCGCTCAACGAAACAGGTGGGCAACATGAATAAAGTCACATTTCCCAACGCTTGCCAGCTGATGCGCTGGCATTTTCATCCGATGGGCTTCGAGGGGAGTATGGACGCCCCCGGCAGCATGGTTGCCCGCCTGTTTGACCGCGCCAGCGGCGAGACGCTGATTGCCATCGCCGGCATCCCTTGCGCCACCGTGATGAACGCCGCCGATGTAGAGCGGATCATCGAGGCGGTGGAAGATGAGCTGGAGTGTTTTGTGCCGCCGCTGTCGTTGCGGGCCTGATACCAAATCAGTCAGGCGACAACTCTCTGAATGTGGGAGCTGGCTTGCCTGCGATGCAGGCACCTCGGTGTATCAGCCTCACCCGGTTGATGCTATCGCAGGCAAGCCAGCTCCCACACAATGCCGCTCCCACAGGGGTACTGCGTTCGCTTTCTAGCGGCGCCGATCATCGAAGAAGGGCTTCTTGCCATCGACCCGCTCCGACGCCCTGGGCACATTCACGCCCTGACCTTCCGGCTTTTCCACATACCAGTAGCAATGGCTCACGGCCCGGGTTATCCCGACGTAGGCCAGGCGCAGCACTTCGTCTTTTTGGGCCGTGTCGTACGGTTCGCTGTCGCCGGCGTTGCCCAGGCCGGCCATGCGGTAGACCTGATTCTTGTAAGGCGAGCTGGTGAGGTGCTGACAATCGCCCAGCAGAAAAACCGCATCCGCCTGCAGCCCCTTGGCACTGTGATACGTCAGTTGTTTCAACCTGCGGGACTGTGGCGGCAAGCTTGAATCCACATTAACTACTGACTGAATATGCTCTTGAATCAACAGCTTATCGCTACTTTTTCGATACAACATTAATACCGAATCGCCCTTCTGATAATGCTCCAGGAGTTGGCGACCCAGCGCGGCATCGTCCCGCTCCAGTACCGTAACCGGCACCAACGCCTTGGGCACGCCACTGGCCTTGGCCTTTTTACCGGTAATCGCCGGGGCCGCGCGCACGATATGTTCGGCAGCGTCAATGATGTGCTGGTGACTGCGATAGTTCTCACTAAGCATCACGCGTGTGGTGCTCGGCGACACGAACTCCTTGTTGAATTCCATGAAGTACTTGGGCGAACTGCCGCGCCAACCGTAAATCGACTGCCAGTCGTCCCCCACGCACAGCAGGGATGACCGCTGCGCCCCACGGCCCACGTGCATCGCCGGGCCACGGCTACGGATTTCACGCAGGCTGGCGCGAACCCACGAGACGATCTGCGGCGAGACGTCCTGGAATTCATCGATCATCAAGTGTGACATTGGCCGCAGCAACGGGTCGCTGAGCAGCTTGAGGTTTTCCGGGGTGTTTTCGCCGAACAGCGAGAACATCCGGTTGTAGGTCATGACCGGCGGCGACTGGTCGAGCAAATGGTCCTCCAGCGCCTTCCAGAAAATACTCAAGGCTTCAAAGTAGCAGCGGTCCGGGTCGTCCCTGGCGAAGCTCATTTGGCCAACAGCCGTCGGCACATCCAGCCCGAGGTTTTCAATAAACCCCGCAGCCATCACGAAACTGTCCAGCAACGGCGCCGACGCCAGCTCGCCTTTAACCTTGTAATCAAAGCCAGGCCCGGCAGCAGCCTCGCCCGCCAGGCTGCTTAACAGACGCTTTGATGACTCGTAACTATCTATCCATATCAATGGCTTACGACATAAAGCTTGAAACAGGGTGCGTTTGACAGCCCACTCTGCGCGCACCGACAGTTTCGAGTTCGGCCGACTGATCTGTGGGTTTTCCCGAGGGTCGAAGCCCAGGACCACCCAGGCATCCAGCTCAGGGACATAGCCGTGGCAGTGAAACTGCGCGCCGTTGATTTCGAAGGTCTGGCGGCTGGGCTCAATGCCCTTGATCGGCCAGGCACCGGCGCGCAACCACAGGTCTTCAATCACATCGCACAGTTCTTCATCGCGCTTGGCGGCCAGTTCGGTCACTGCGATGCGCTTCTGTACGTCCGGGTGGTCGCGCTCCAACTCCTTGAGTTGCAAGCCATGGCGGGCCAGGGGCGTGATCAGTTCGCGAAAACGCGCATGGCGGCCATGCAACCGGTGATAGCAGGCATTCATGAGTTGGCGCTGAGCATCGCTGATGCGCAGGTCGAACGGGTTGCTGTCCGCGTCTTCCACACCGCTGCCGAGGTTTTCAAAGGCTTGCAGCCGCTCGAACCCAGGCAGGCTGCGCACCATGGGCAGAATCCGCGAGTGAAAGGTACGCACCACGGCTTGGGCTTCCTTGAAACCAAGGGGTTGGCCCCACAGGCCGAGAATCTCCATGAGCTTGTTGATGAAGTCTTTGCGCGACTCGCGGGTGAAGGTCACCACGGTCATCGAGCTGAGTTCAAAGCCTAGGTAATGGGTCAGCAGCAGGATACGCAGTACCAGCGAGGTCGATTTACCGGCACCGGCGCCGGCAATGACTGAGGTCGAAGGCGTGTCGCTGAAGATCATCTTCCATTGCGCGGCGCTGGGCTGGGCATGGGCTGGCAGCAAACGCGCCACGTCAGCCTTCATGCGCTTTTTCACGTCGGCGCTCAGCGGCAGGCGCCAATCATCGAACAGGCTGTCATCCACCCCCGGCGCGCGGTGCTCGTCCGAGCGGAAGTCGCGGATCAGCAAGACCTGCCGGCCTTCTTCGATGCCGTCAGCCTTGCCCTCTTGATAGCCATACTCAACGCCCGCTTCGTGCCCGCTGCGAAAGCCGTCAGCCTGACCATGCAACCAAGAGAACCGATGCTGGGCACGCAAACGCGTCAGACCGTGGCCAAACAGGCGAGCGGCCAGCCGTTTTAACAGCGGCATTTCTGCAAGGGGGCGCAGTTCGGGAGGCAGTTCAGAGTTGTGTTGCGACACGCGGACTCCAGCGATGAGGATGGTTTTGGCGAATGCGCCATGGTCGCCGGAATCGACGCCAAGTTCCAGCCAATTACTTTCGTGTCATACAGTTAGGCGATGAAGTGAAAGTCAAAACGCCACTTATCAATCGAATTACTGGATAGTAAACCGGCATTTTTTACGCTTTTTATCGATCTTGCACTGCTGGATCATGGTCACCATCCACAGGAGACGATCATGCTTGAACTTCGACCTTTCAACACCTTGGGCGGCGCCCATCACGGCTGGCTTGACGCCCATCACCACTTTTCGTTCGCCGAGTACCACGACCCCAAGCGCATGCACTGGGGCAACCTGCGGGTGTGGAACGACGACATCATCGCGCCCGGCACCGGTTTCCCGCTGCACCCGCACCGCGACATGGAAATCATCACCTATGTGCGTAAAGGCGCTATCAGCCACGCCGATAACCTGGGCAATAAAGGCCGCACCGAAGCCGGCGACGTGCAGGTGATGAGCGCAGGCACCGGGATTGCTCACAGTGAGTACAACCTGGAGGCCACGCCGACAGAGATCTTTCAAATCTGGATTATCCCGAATGAAGCCGGGTTGCCGCCTTCCTGGGGTGCCAAGCCGTTTCCAAAAGGTGATCGCGAGGGTTTTGTGACCCTGGCCAGCGGCAAGGCCGGTGACAGCGAAAGCCTGCGCATTCGGGCAGATGCACGCCTGGTGGCGGCTAATTTGAAAGCCGGGGAAAGTGTCGAGTATCGGCTGGACAGCGGGCGTCGGGCGTATTTGGTGCCGGCGACGGGGGTGATTGAAGTCAATGGCTTGCGTGCGCAAGCGCGAGACGGTGTGGCGGTTGAGGATGAGTGCGTGTTGCGGGTGACGGCGGTTGAAGACAGCGAGATCGTGTTGGTCGATTTGGCCTGAGCTGTAGCCTTGCCCCCATCAAACTGTGGGAGCTGACTTGCCTGCGAGGGTGGCACCACGGTCTGTCTGTGAGACCGAGGTGATGCTATCGCAGGCAAGCCAGCTCCCACATTTCAAACGTCGTTTTTAGGGTCAGTTGGCACTGATTGCGCCGTCTACCAGCACTTGTGCCTCTTCCACCAGTTGCTTGAGGTGATCTTCACCCATAAAGCTCTCGGCGTAGATCTTGTAGATGTCTTCGGTACCGGAAGGCCGTGCAGCGAACCAGCCGTTTTCGGTCATCACTTTCAAGCCGCCAATCGCCTGGTTGTTGCCCGGCGCGTGGCTGAGGATTTGCTGGATGCTTTCCCCGGCCAGTTGCGTGTTGGTGACCTGCTCCGGCGACAGCTTGCCCAGCAAGGCTTTCTGCGCGGGTGTGGCTTTGGCGTCCACGCGAATGGCGAACGGCTCGCCCAGGGCATCCGTCAGGCCACGGTAGATCTGGCTTGGGTCCTGGCCTTTGCGCGAGGTCATTTCGGCTGCGAGCAAGGCCGGGATCAGGCCGTCCTTGTCGGTGCTCCAGACGCTGCCGTCTTTACGCAGGAACGAGGCACCGGCGCTTTCTTCACCGCCAAAGCCCAGTGAACCTTCGAACAAACCGTCCGCAAACCATTTGAAGCCAACCGGCACTTCAAACAGGCGACGACCGATACGCGCAGCCACACGATCGATCAGACCGCTGCTGACCACGGTTTTGCCCACGGCCGCGTCGGCACGCCATTGCGGGCGGTTCTGGAACAGGTAATCGATGGACACTGCCAGGTAGTTGTTCGGCGCCAACAGGCCGCCGGACGGGGTCACGATGCCGTGGCGGTCGTGGTCCGGGTCACAGGCGAAGGCCACGTCGTAACGGTCCTTGAGGCCGATCAACCCTTGCATGGCGTAGCTGGAAGACGGGTCCATGCGAATCTGGCCGTCCCAATCCACGCTCATGAAGCGGAAAGTGGAGTCGACTTCGGTGTTCACCACGTCCAGGTTCAAACGGTAATGTTCGGCAATGGCCGACCAGTAGCGCACCCCTGCTCCGCCCAGCGGATCAACGCCCAGGCGCAGATCAGCGCTGCGGATGATGTCCATGTCGATCACATTGCCCAGGTCTGCCACGTAAGTGTTGAGGTAGTCATGACGGTGGGTGGTGTCTGCCTTGAGCGCCTGGGCATGGGTGATGCGCTTGACCCCGGCCAGCTTGTTCGCCAGCAGTTCGTTGGCCTTGGCTTCGATCCACTTGGTAACGTGGGTGTCGGCTGGGCCACCGTTGGGTGGGTTGTACTTGTAGCCGCCGCTTTGTGGCGGGTTGTGCGACGGCGTGATGACAATGCCATCCGCCAGGCCGCTGGTACGGCCACGGTTGTAGCAGATGATGGCGTGGGAAATCGCCGGGGTCGGCGTGTATTCATCGCCTTCGGCCAGCATCACGTGCACACCGTTGGCGGCCAGCACTTCCAGGGCGCTTGCGCCAGCGGGTGTCGACAGTGCATGGGTGTCCAGGCCGACGAACAATGGCCCGTTGATATCTTGGGCTTCACGGTACAGGCAGATGGCCTGGCTGATGGCGAGTACGTGCCATTCGTTGAAGCTCAGCTCGAACGAGCTGCCACGGTGCCCGGACGTACCAAAGGCCACGCGTTGGGTGGAGATCGCTGCATCAGGCTGGCCGGTGTAATAGGCCGTCACCAGTCGCGGGATATCCACCAGCAACTGAGCTGGCGCCGGCTTGCCCGCAAAAGGACTGATTGTCATGCATAAACCTCGAAAAGAAGGATTTGGAAAAAAGAACCAGTTTACTGAGAGTTGGACTGTTGCGCGACGGTATCGATCCTACAGCAGGTAGAGAAATTTCAGACGCTCAGCCTAACTGCGCCTGACGCAGCGCCTCGCCCACCGCCGCCAGTGCCCTGTCCAGCTCAGGCTGCCCCTGAAACCCATGGCTCACGCGCAAGTGCTGGCGATGCAGGCCGCTGATGCTGAACAGTTCACCGGGCGCTATGAGCACCTGCTGGGCCAGCAAATGCTGGAATACCTGGCGCATGTCCACGGTGCAGGTGGACTTCAGCCAGAACGTTGCCCCGCCGGTGGGCAGGGTATAGCTGACCAGGCCCGCCAGGTGCTGGTCGAGCCGCTCGCCTACTGTTTCGGCCTGCTCACCCAGCCGTTGGCGCAGGGCACGCAAGTGCTGGTCGATTCGCCCGCTGTGATAAAGACGCGCGATGGCGCGCTGGCGAATCGACGACAACCGAAACGAGCGCAGCAGGAACTGGCGCTGCAGTTGGCTGCTCATGGGCCGGCACAGCACATACCCGTGGGGCGCCTCTGGCCCGAGAATTTTCTCGAAGGTGGAAAACACCACCAAGCGCTCAGGGTTGACCAGGTCGCGCAGCGCGACGTGGGCCGGGTTGAAATTCAACTCACTGCGGCTGTCGTTTTCCAGCAACCAGCAGCCGTAACGCTCGAGCAGTTGCGCCACCTCCAGCGGGTTGCACGCGGGCGGGGCAACCCCCGATGGCAGGCAGATCAGGGGTGAGAGCAGCAACGCCTGCACCGGTTCGTCACGGAGCAAGTTTTCCAGCCGCATTAAGTCCAGGCCGCCATCGGCCGTCAGTTCCAACTCGATGATTTTCACCCCGGCATCCTGCAACAGGCGCAGGATCATCCAGTCGCACGGCGACTCGACAATCACCGAGGCGCCCTTGAGGCCCAGCACCTCTATCAGCATTTCAAGCACGCCGCGCAGGTCGGCGCCGATATAGACGTCGTCGGCGTGCCAGCACTGCGTCGGTGAGGTGGTGTAGCGCGCCGCCAGCGCTGCCCGCAGCTCCCATACACCGCAAGGCTGGGACCACGGCTGCGACGGGTGCGGATACTGGCGAAGCAACTCCCGCTCCAGCCGCAACAAGGTGCTGTCAAGCGAGGCCAGCAACGCCGGTTCATCGCCGCTGAGCACCACCATGCCCGGTCGGCGAGCGGCCAGGTAGAGGCCTTCGAGCAAGTCCCCACTCGGCAACGCTTCGGGATTCTCGGCGAGGGGCCACGCGTAATAGCCCGACTTGGCCACCGAATACACCCGCCCCTCTTTTTCCAGCAGCGAATAGGCGTACTGGATGGTCGAAATCGATACGTTCAACCGCTGAGATAACTGGCGCAAAGACGGCAGCTTTACGCGGTTCTGCGTACCGACCTCGTTTATAAGGTTAATCATGTAGCGATACACCGCCTGATAGGCGAAACCTGCCTGTCTCGCCCCGCGCGATGTCATTGTCCGGACAGCTGGAAGGCCATGTCTGCGTCGCACATTGAGCTTGGGTCGCGATCACTACGGGCGACACGCACCGGGTCGAGGTTCATCGGCCGTGTGTGGTACAGGTGCTGAAGCAACGGCAACGGCAATCCACTGGCGTCGGTCAGCCACTGCTGCAGCATCTCGGCGGCCGGCTTGCCCTGCAGCACCTTGTGCAGTTCGGGCAGTGCCACCAGCATGCCGGGGCAGCATTGGCGCAAGTAGCCTTCCAGCCGTTCGCCGTGATGAATGAAGGGTGAAAACAACAGGCAGATCAGCTGGCTTTCATCCAGGCCAAAAAAATCCTGGGCGCGCGTCACCGACAATGCCCGCCCTTCACGACTGACCGCCTGGGTCATCGCGTCGTCCGGGAGGTGCAGCCGGCGCAGGTAGGTCGACGCCTGAAAAAGAAAGCCTTCGACGCCCTCTTCATACTCCCGCGCTCGCAGGCATTCAGCCTGCAGGCCGCGAAGGTGGGCCATCAACAACGGGTTGGCAAAGGCCGGATGGCTGAAGTGAAAGCCCAGCGGGTCGGGGGCGTAGTCCATGAACTCCGCGAGCAATGGCGTGTTGTTGCGGTCGATTCCCTTCAGCAGGTCCGCGATCCCGATGTAAGCCAAGTGCCGGTGACCGCCGGGGCTGCTGTCAGCCTTCGGGGTGAAGTGTTCGCCGTACAGGCCACGGTAGAAGTCTTCGCTCCATTGATCCATGCGCGTGAACACCCCATTGAGCGAGGCAGGCCGGACCTGCGTAACCGCGGCGCCTGTGGCCTGGACGGTCTTTTTTAACCAGGCAAGGAACTGGCTTTGCTTGCGCACAGAGTCGCCGCTGACCACGGCATGCACCCCGCCGTTCCAGGCGGTGACGCGCTGGTAAAAATCCCCAAGGGCCAGGTAGGTGTCGTTACACAGGGTTGCGCGAATATCACCGGAGGTCAGGTGGCCGACCATCTGCCTGTTGCGCTGCGTGGTCTCTCGGCCAGTAGTAGACGGCGGGCGCTGGTGATTGAAAGGCAGCACCTGGCCATATTCCACCATCAGCAGCTCGACACGCGGATCATCGTGGAAAAACAGCCGGCTGTAGCCACGATGAAGTGTATCGAGGGTGCCTTGGGTCATGCTGGCGTGGCGCAACGTGGCCACCCGCAGGTGAAATGTCCTCGGCGCCCGAGCGGCAATGGTCAATTGTGCGGCGCGCAGCAGCGCCAGGGTGTAGCTGCTGACTTCACCGCCGCCGTGGGCCACCAGTATTTTGTAATCGCCCATCTGCTCCATTCCGCCCGCCGCCACAACAATGCGCTGGATCAACAATTGAAGTGCAGTACGTTCTGTCCGATTGAAATGCCCGACCAACCGTTGCAAAACTTGCTGGTAAACATAATTCATAGCCTGGTCGTGAATAGCGCTCATTGTTCTACTACCTGAGTTGAAGTATCAGTTTCAAGCAACTGCTGAGAGTATTTGCTCGCTGTATTACGGCGGTGAGAAAGGTCGCTGAGGCGCAGTGTCGTCGCGATAAGTCAACATTAGCATCCCGCAACAAAAAGAGATTGGCCGCTTACTTGGCCAACACCAGATTCTCACGGCGCACGAAGGCTCTGCGACGGGCCTTAAAGCCAGTTGCGAAAGCCTTCCTAGGAGCGTTCCGACAACTTCCTACACCTATTTAACTGGCAACAATAAGATCCTTCCGACAAATAAAAACCGCGACGCTGTGTTCCGCGCCGACCTGCATGTTGAAACTCGCCCTGAAGGCGCCCGTATTCTCGGGGCCGTGCATTGCAGTCACTGTGAATGGCAGGAATTGCCTGCAGCACTATCAAGCACTCAATCATTTCTCAGTCCTTGAGATGAACATGAACTGCCAATTATCGGGACTGCAATAATGATTAACAGATACAGAAGCTGGCCTAAAACCAGTTCAGATAAATATCAGGCAGTGAACGGATAACACGCACACAAAAACGCCGCGCTGGGATTCAGCGCGGCGTCTGGGAGGAAGGTATCGTTTACAGGATTGAGGAATGACTGTGCGCGTGAGGTGGCACACGGTTTAAGTCATGCCAAATGGCGCATTTACCCCATGCGCCAAGGGGTTGGACGGTCCGTTTGCGAATATTCCTACATCTCAAACAGCTTCAACCTGCAAAGCAACGCGCTCGCGGCACGGGCATTCGTCCATATAACGGTGCGCCTCGACGAACTGGTTGAACGGAAACACCGTGGTTTTCAGCGGCACCAGCACGCCATCAGCCGTCAGTTGATTGATGTCACGCAGGGCACGTTGCATCGCAACCTGGTCCTGGATGATGCCCAGTTCGGGTTTACCGGTGAAGTTACCAATGCAGTGCACGAAGAACTGAATATTCTTCTGAAACGCCGCGCAGGCCGGGAATGGCGTCTGGTTACCGCCTTGCAGGCCGTAGAGCACCAGGCTGCCTCGAGGTGCCAGCACGTCACCGAGCAACGACATCTGCGGGCCGCCCAAGCCATCGAACACCACGTCAACGCCACGGTTGTCGGTGAACTTGTTGATTTGCATCAACAGGTCCTGTTCTTCGGTGACGATCACTTTTTCCGCGCCCAGAGACAGCAGGTACTCGCGTTCTGAGGCGTCCTTGGTAGCCGCAATCACCCGCACGCCCAGGGCTTTGCCCAGTTGCACGAACGAGGGGCCGGCACAGTGGCTGGCGTCAGTCACCAACGCAAACTGGCCGGGTTTGACCCGCGCCAGGTCCATGTAGGCAAAGTAGGCAATCAACAGCGGCGTGTAGTGCACGCTGGCCTGAATCGGGCTCAAGACATCCGGGTAACGGGTCAGGGCCGAACGGGGCAGGACGATTTGTTCGCCATACACCGGGTAATCATTAGGGCTCTCGGCCGGAAAACTGGCCACTTTATCGCCCACTGCCAGGTCATCCACGCCGTCGCCGAGGGCGATAACCACCCCGGCCATCTCATGGCCAAGGCCGGAGGGCAGGCGTGCATGGGAGGACGCCAGGTTCTGGCGCCACAGAATGTCGTACCAGCTGATGCCAATCGCATCGACACGCACCTGCACTTCGCCGGGTGCAGGCTGCGCGGCTGCGTGCTCTTCGCACTTGAGCACCTCGGCCGGACCAAACTTGTGAAAACGAATCGTGCGGGACATCGCAAACCTCGTCAAAGTAACCTCTAATGCCATGAACTCTATCTGGGCTTTCCAGGTAAGACCACCGGTCGCCATTAATAGTCGACATGCCTGTCATTGATTCCGCAACTGAGGAATAGACCTCAAGTGTTGTAGGAAAACTCAATTATCTTGTGCAGAGTACCAGCCTTTCCCCGTAAGATTCATGCTGGTCATCGTTCTTACATGGCCGATCTCGTCAAGCTTGCTGACTCTTCCAGGACACAAGATGAACCGTAACGACCTGCGTCGTGTCGACCTTAACCTCTTGATCGTATTCGAAACCTTGATGCACGAGCGCAGTGTGACCCGCGCCGCCGAGAAATTGTTCCTTGGCCAGCCAGCCATCAGCGCGGCCCTGTCGCGCCTGCGTGGGTTGTTTGATGACCCGCTGTTCGTCCGCACCGGGCGCAGCATGGAACCGTCCGCCCGCGCCGTGGAAATCTTCGCCCTGCTCTCCCCGGCACTGGACTCGATCTCCACCGCCGTCAGCCGCGCGGCTGAATTCGACCCGGCCACCAGCACCGCGGTATTCCGTATCGGCCTGTCCGACGACGTCGAGTTTGCCCTGTTGCCGCAATTACTCAAACGCCTGCGCGCCGAGTCCCCGGGCATCGTGCTGGTGGTGCGCCGCGTCAACTACATCCTGATGCCCGGCCTGCTGGCCTCCGGCGAGATCTCCATCGGCGTCAGCTACACCGCCGACCTGCCAGCCAACGCCAAGCGCAAGGTATTGCGCCGCAGCCTGCCCAAACTGCTGCGCGCCGACAGCGTGCCGGGTTCATTGAGCCTGGATGACTTCTGCGCGCGCCCGCACGCCCTGGTGTCCTTCGCGGGTGACCTGAGCGGGTTTATTGATGAAGAGTTGGAAAAACTCGACCGCAAGCGCCACGTGGTGCTGGCCGTGCCGCAGTTCAATGGCCTCGGCACGCTGCTGGCCGGCACTGACATCCTCGCCACCGTACCGGACTATGCAGCGGAAGCGCTGACCTCGGCAGGCGGTTTGCGCGCTGAAGACCCGCCGCTGCCCGTGCGCTCGTTCGAGTTGCACATGGCGTGGCGCGGGTCGCAGGACAACGATCCGGGAGAGCGGTGGTTGCGGTCGCGGATTCAGATGTTTTTTGGCGACCCTGAGAGCCTTTAGGCGTCGTCGGGCAGGCTCTTCAGCCCGGTCATTGCGCATGACCGCGGTGTAACCGCGCTACGTGCTGATCGATGCGGCCTTGGATCGTGCGCAAGGTAAAACCTACTCTCTGACCTGAGAGAAAGTAACGACTGGACCATATTCCTGATCAGACACTATCGCTTGCACACAAAATTTCTTTTCTGGAAATTTACTCAGCAACAGCATCCTCCATGACTGAGCAACAATCCTGCACAGCTGTTCATAAACAGCATCCTCCACCCTGCTCCCGCAGCCCGCAAAAACATCATACAGATGCAGATGATTCAAAACCTTCTCAACGGCCACCACATCATTATTACAAGGTTCCATCCAACTCACGAATGCTTCAACAGTAAAACTGCTTTCCAGAAACACACCCGATTCGTGAACAACAAAATCGGGGAATAAAACCTTACAAAACATCAAGGCATCTTCAGGGTGAACAACATCACTAATATAAGAAAACTCATCCAGCTCCGACTGATCCGCCCATTGGCTTTTCCAACGCTCGTACTTTGTAGAGCTGACAGAATCTACAACCTTAATGATCTTCATGAAGTTTCTTCTGCACTGATGCTTCGTGGAGGTTTTTTGCCCGACGAAAATTGTACTCCGATCACTCCGTCTGGCAACTTGTTGCGAGCATAGTCACCTGAATGACCGGCACAACGTCATGGCGTGCCGGAACGTAAAACGGTGTGAAGTCGAACACCCTGTAGTTACCGGGCGCCTGACCAACCTTGAGTAGGGGGTCAGTTGCGCCGATCTACCAGGCAGCAGGGACTTCAAACTTGATATTCCTTAAAATCCCAGGCAGTTATTCGCAACCATATCGCCGCAATTCAGGACACACCACTATAGGGGTCTGCTACGGAGTCACCAAACTCAGAGAGCGCGAGTGAAATCTCATTAAAAACTTCCGGTGACACGTCTTTAGGCGAGCGAGAGGCCAGGAACGTATTGATCGCCTCAAGCCCCAAGCTCGCCATGATGCTAATAACCTGTTCAGCCTGTTCCAGATCATGACCATTCCATAAAGACAACACGCAATGTTCAATTCGTTCTCTGAGACGGTTGTCTAACAAACTATAGGTATGCCACTGCCTATCACTTAATTGCACTAACGACTTTACAAGCTCCGCGCTACCGATTTTTTTAGAGTCGAACTCATCCAACAACCCGGAAAACGCCGTTTCAAGCTCTTCGCGGGTCATGAAATCTGGCAGCGCTGCGTAATATCCAAAATTTTTCATAGTTAGAAATCCACAGGTCTAGCTGTGCAGTGGCCTGTCGACTAGTTGCCCCCAGGACCAATCAGCGAGCTTTCGATCTGCACGCCTGGCATCATTTGCTGCAACCCTTCGATCAGTTTGTCCCCCGCTTCCGTCAAGGCTTCAAGCGGCATCGCTGGCAGACTCTCCAGGATGAACCACATGTTCGTCGCGTCAGCACCAAGACGGGTCCTGACACCTTGCCGCCAATTCCAGCGGCGGCAGGTCACTCCCTTGTCATCGCGCCAGACAACCTCGCCGGCGTCTGGATACTCGAAAGCAGGAGCGCCCTCTTTCATGGTGTCAAAAGGTTCGGTGCCATCTGCAATTGCCAGCCGTGGAGAGCCCACATAGGCATCAATATTTTCCCCGCCCACCGGGATCGCGTACTCAATACTGATTGCGTTGTAGAGGTCGACGATGGGATCCAGGCTCGGCAAGCAGCCGTCGCGTAACACCCGTTTACGCAGTGCCTCGGCTGAACAAGGCGTGCGCTGCGGCTTGGCCCCGAACGCTCGAAATGTCTCAGCCCATGCGGCCAAATGGGCTTCTCCCCAGCTTGGCCCACCTTCCTGCACGGCCTTGCAAGCCCGGTCCAGCGCGGCCTGAGCCACCTCAGGGTGGGTCAGTGGCGCCGCTTGCACCACGATGCTCAGGGCCCTGAACTGCGGGGCCAGCTCGGCAACGGCTTGATCGATTAACGGCAGTACGGACAGCATCAAAACCTCCAGCAAACTGAATGTCATTTCATGCTAGTCAGCGACGACCGCAAAAGTCAATATAATGACCAATATTACCCACTATAACGGATGATCCGATTGACGCAGCGGCTGATAAAGGCTGAGAATCCCGGCACATTTTGCCGCGTGAACCTCATCAATGACCACGAATACCAGCCTGTCGACTACCCCTGGTGCTGATGCTCAAGCTGTCAGCCTGGCCGTTGCGCGCACGCTCAAGCAGGCGCGCAAGGCACAGAAGATCACGCTGGATGAGCTTTCCCGACGCGCCGGCGTGAGCAAAGGGATGGTCGTCGAAATAGAGAAATGCACGGCGAACCCCAGTATCGGCATCCTTTGCAAAATCGCCGCCGCGCTTGGCTTGTCCGTTGCAGACATTGTCAATGTGACCGAAGCGCCTTGCGCCCATATCATCAACAGTCAAGACATCCCCACGCTCTGGAACGGCGAGCTGGGAGGAACGGCGCGCCTTCTGGCTGGAACGTCCGGCCCTGACATGATCGAGCTGTGGCGTTGGGAAATGCACCCAGGAGAATCCTTTGCTTCACAGGGGCATCCTCAGGGCACGCTTGAACTGTTTCATGTGGAAAAAGGCACGCTGAGATGCGTGGTAGGGGAAACGGAGTTGGTCATCCCTGCGGGGAGCTCGGCAGTGGCCAAAACCGATGTTCCCCATTCTTATTCCAACGCGGGGAGATCCAGGTTGGTATTCACGATGTCGGTGACGGAGATGCATCAGTAGGCACTGGCAGACTGTTCGCCAGTGGCCTTGCCCGTCGCGTTTCAACCTAACTGATTAGCGAATTTGCCTACCGCGTCGACGACTCTTTTAGCGCCATCCTGGATCTCCACTATAACTTCGCCTGCCTGCGTAGCCAGTGCCAGGCCCTGTTCTGCCTGGGACTTACTGTTCGCCATTTCACCCACGGTTTCATCGACCAATTTCTGGTTCTGCAAGACGACAGAGGCAATTTCTTCCGTCGCGCTGCTGGTGCGTCCCGCTAATTGCCTGACTTCATCCGCGACGACGGCGAAGCCTCGGCCCTGTTCGCCTGCGCGGGCAGCTTCAATCGCAGCGTTCAAGGCCAACAGGTTGGTTTGTTGAGCAATACTACTGATCGTCTGAATGATCGAGCTTATCAACAGTGACTGTTTGCCAAGCGCCTCGACCCCGCCAGAGGCAGCCTGCATATCCACGGCGATCTTGCGCATGGTGTGCATCGTGTCGTTTACGACGACTGCTCCGTGCTGAGCACTGACATCCGTCTGCTGGGAGATTTCAAATGCAGTTCGGGCTGCATCACTGACCTCTTTTTCTCGGGCAACCTGGTCAGTCACTACCGTGGCAAACTTGACCACTTTGCACAGCGTCCCTTCAGTGTCATACACCGGGTTGTAGGTAGCCTCCAGCCATACGGTCTGACCGCGACTGTCAACGCGCTCAAATCGACCCGCGACAAACTCACCCTTGTTCAAGGTCAGCCAAAAATCCTTGTAGCGTTGGGACGCGGTTTCTTCTGGCTTGCAGAAGATGCGGTGATGGCTGCCTTTCGCTTGCCCCAGGTTGTAGCCCATCGCTTTCAGGAACTGATCGTTCGCCTTGAGTACGTGCCCTGAGAGGTCAAACTCGATGACCGCGGTTGAACGAAGTAATGCATCGATGAATGACGCGTTCTCCGAAGCCTGTTCCCGGCGAGAGGTAATATTCGCCCCATAGCATGTGATGTGGCTTAGGCTGCCACCTGCGTCTGCGATAGGTTGCCAATGGGCACGGATCCACACCAGGGAGCCATCAGCATGCAAATACCGGTAATCGTCCGTGATTGATTTTCCGGAAGTGACTGCATCGCGAAAGTTGTGAAAACAAGGGAGCTTGGATACGTAATGCGGAACAATATCCGACATGGCGCGCCCAATGAGACGATCCTGGGTATAGCCCAACGCCTCTGCAAAATTGTCGTTACAGGCAATGATTTTAAAGGTTGAATCGATAGTCAGCGTGAGCATTTCACGGTCAAGGCCATCGCGTAATTGGCGTAGCTCCGAGAGTTCCGCTTCCTGGGAAATTAGCCGGCTTTTGAGCTTGGTATTAAACATGGACAACCGCCTCTTGGGTTATGAAAGGCTATCGGCATTTGCCCCTATAAATTAAGGGGAGCCGACGGACGTAAGGCAAACTTGATAAGAAAAGGTGCTCCGAAGAGCGCCATAAAAAGAAGTAAAGCAGGTTTACCTGACGCGGCTCTGGCCTACCGACCGTAACCTGTACCGCCTCACAGTTTGAAACGCGAAACGACAGTACGCAGTTCCCCTGCCAGCAGCGAAAGCTCTTGCGCCGTTACGGCGTTGTCCTCTATGCCCTCCATCAGTGCAACACTGCCATTGCGTATCTCGGTCACATTACGGTTGATATCTTCCGAGACGGCATGCTGCTGAACCGCCGCGCTGGCTATTTGCGTGTTCATGCCGACAATTTGCTCAACCCCCTCATTAATTGCGTCCAGGCTGGTGGAGGCCTGGTCGGCAGACTCAATACAGGCCTGAGCGCGCAGTTTGCCCGCTTTCATTTGCTCGACCGCAGCACCCGTTGCACTTTGTAGTTCCTGGATAATCCGGCGGATCTCTTCGGTGGAAGTTTGTGTGCGCGAGGCCAGCGTTCTGACCTCGTCCGCGACCACCGCAAAACCTCGACCCTGCTCACCGGCGCGGGCGGCCTCAATGGCGGCGTTCAACGCAAGCAAGTTGGTTTGATCGGCAATGTTACGGATCACCTCTATAACGCCACCTATCTGCTGGCTGTGTAGCGCAAGCGCCGAAACCTTTTGCGCGCTGCGCTCAACCTCGTCGGCCAGAGCTTCAATAGTCACGCGGGTTTCCTGCATTTTCGCCAGGCCGGCGCTGGAGGACTGGCTGGCGTGCTCGGCGGCGTGGGCAGCGCCCTCGGTATTTTGCGCCACGTCCGCAACGCTGGCAGTCATCTCGTTAATGGCTGTGGCAACTTGTTCGGTTTCGCTTTGCTGGTTGCTCATCGAGCGTTTGGCTCGGTCAATCGACACACCAATGCGCTGCGCTGCATCGGAGACCGATTGGGAACTGCGCTCGACCTGAGCAAGCGAGGAGCCAAAGGCTTGCACCATATGGTTAAGGCCGTTGCCCACGTCGGCCATTTCATCTTTGCCGCGCACTTGAATGCGAGCGCTCAGGTCGCCCTGGGCAATCAGTTGGGTGGCCACCAACACGTCGTTGATAGTGCGGCGCATGGCGCTGTAGATGCCGCTGAACACATACACCAGCAGCAGGCCTAGAACGACAAACATGCCTAGAATAAATAGCCGTTCCGAGGTTTTTTCCTGAACTCGGTCTTCAAGTGCATTCAACAGTGCGTCTTGCAGTGTGTCTTGGGCTTTGTACAACTGCGCCACCACCGCATTGCCCTGGGCTGGCAAGTTCTGCACGCCGCTGATGACGTCGGTGGGCGCGTCAATTAATACTTCGAGGTCGGCGCGGAAGCTGTCGAGGCTGGCAAAAGCACGGGTAATCGGGGCCTGAATACTATCGGCCAGAGCGGGTTCTCTGCGGCGCAACAGTGCCAGGCTTTGCTGTAGCTCTTTGTGGATGAGTAACTCATTTTTGAGCATCGACTTGATGACGCTGCGCGTACCCGCACTCAACGTTTGCCCGTCATGCAGCCCGCTGGCCAGCCCGCGCAATTGGCCGACGATATTGATTTGGCGCGGCAGCCTCAAGGTGCTCTGGTCGATCATGAACAACGATGCGTAATCCTCATCCAGCACCATGCCGGACGTGGCCGATACGTAGTACACGAAGTTCAACGTCTCGTTGAGCTGATCGCTCCAGTCGTCGAACATGGCGGCTTGGTTGGCATCGGCTTTTGCCAGCCCAATCAACCGCTGTGCACCGTCGTGCAGACGCTGCACTCGATCACCGGTCTCCAGCTGCGTGTTGTATTGCCGGTCAGTTGCGGTCAGTTTCGAAAAAGCGTCCTCCAACTTCACCTGGTTGGTCGCCAGATCGGCTTGAGCGGTTTTATCACCGCTGAGCAGGCGGTTGGTGAGCGCACGCTGCATCATCGATAAGCGCAGTACAGGCGTCACGTCCAATAAATAGCGCTGGCCCAATTGTTCCGAGCGAATGACCCCAAGGCTTTCGTTGATCTGATAGAGGACACGCGTCCCGAGCAGACCCAGAGGGATCAGGACGATGATTGCAAGCACGCCGAATTTCGTGGAGAAGCGTAATCGGTTAGCCAGGTGTACGGCAGGAGCAAGGATATTCATGGAGTTCTCACAGCCCGAAACGGGGCGTTTTGTCGTTGGTTTTCTAGTTGAGAACTCTCCATTTCTCGAATGCCTGGCTCTGTCTGGCTCATTCGGCTGATCACGTTTTATGTAATTAAACGTTTCAGTAACCTTTCGGCATCGAGATTAAGAACTTTATGAAAAGTTGTACATTTAATTATTTTTGTACAACATTGGAACGCCTTGAGCGCAGTGATGTCACCGCGCCACCACCCAACCCTTTGGCTGGCCGGTGTGCGGAAGGTCGTGGGTGATCGCTATCCTGCCGATTGACACAAGAACGTTAACTGCTGAATCCCGATACCCTGCGCCCATCGATTCAGCTTACTTTGCGACCTTCGACCGGGTAGCCCGGGTCCGTGAAACCGTGGGTCGATGCATGCCCCGGCACTACCAGGCTGTCCACCAGTTTTTCGTCATCCGGCCCCAGTTCCAGCCCTAGCGCGTCCAGGTAGCTGTCCCAGTGAGCCTCGGTGCGCGGGCCTGCGATTGCCGCGCTGATCAGCGGGTTCTTCAGCACCCAGGCGATGGCAAAGGCCACTGAAGTGGTGCCGCGATCGGTGGCGTGCCGGGCGATGGCCTGGGCAATTTTTAAAGACTCGGGCCGCCATTCTGTCTGCTGGATTCGCTTGTCACCGCGACCCGCCCTGGTATCCGCCGGCGGCGGTGCGTCCACTGGGTACTTACCGCTGAGAACGCCACGGGCAAGCGGGCTGTAGGGCACAACCCCAATGCCGTAATTGCCGGCGACGGGCAATTGCTCGACCTCGGCAATACGATTGACGATGTTGTACAACGGCTGGCTGACGGTCGGCCGCTGAATGCCCAACGCATCGGCGATCCGCACCATCTCGGCGATTTTCCAACCGTGGAAATTCGAAGCGCCGTAATAGCGGATCTTGCCCTGGCGAATCAGGTCGTCAATCGCGCGCAAGCCCTCTTCCATCGGCGCATCACTCAAGGTGCGGTGGAAATACAGAATATCGATATAGTCGGTGCCCAAACGTTTCAGGCTGGCCTCGACATTCTGGATGATCCATTTACGCGACTGCCCCTGTTGATTGGGGCCAGCATCGGCCGACGACGGATAACCGAACTTGGTTGCCACCACCCAGTGGTCACGCTGGGCCGCGATGGCACGGCCGACGACCTCTTCGGAGCGCCCCGCGTGGTAGGCATCCGCCGTGTCAATGAAGTTGATGCCGGCAGCACCGGCTTTGTCGATGATGCGTTGACTTGTCGCTTCATCGGTCTCGCCGCCGAACATCATGGCGCCCAGGCACAACGGCGATACTTTCAGGGCGCTGCGGCCCAGGTAACGGTAATTCATCATTCACCCCAAAGGCGTTGAAAAGACTAATTGATCCTAGCCGCATTCGATTAAGTGATTAAGGCGCTAAAAAAGGATACGGCCATGAGGCTGATTCATGAATGGCCTACGCCTTGTAGCGCAGCGCATCCACCACCAGGCTAAGCGCCCGTGACGACTGCCGCCGGCTCGGGTAGTAAATGTGCAGCCCGGGAAAGGTCGGAAACCATGCCTCCAGCACCCAACAAAGACGGCCGCAGGCAACGTGCTCCTTCACCAGATCCTCTGGCAGATAAGCCACGCCACAGCCATCCAGGGCAGCCGCCAGCATCGGGTACGTGCCGTTGAAGGTGAGTTGGCCCTGCACCCGAACCTGCACCTCGCGCTCACCGTTTGCCAGCTCCCAGGGGTAGCAACCTCCATGGGTAGGCAGCCTCAGGTTGATGCAGTTATGCGCCGCCAGGTCTTGCGGCTCCTGCGGCGCCGGGTGCGCATGCAAATACGCTGGCGACGCGACCATCGCCATGCGCAGGTCGGGGCCGATTCTGACGGCGACCATGTCCTGAGCAACCTGATTGCCCAAACGCACGCCAATGTCATAACGCTCGGCAACGATATCGGTCAGGCCGTAGTCGGTGGTGATCTCGATGTTGATATCGGGAAAGCGCGGCATGAATGCTGCCAGACGTGGCCACAGCACCGCGTTTGCAGCGTAATCAGTCGCCGATATGCGCACCGTGCCGCGAGGTGAATCCCGCAACTCAACCACTTCGGCCAGGTCCGCCTCAATCTCTTCAAAGCGCGGCGCCAGCTTGTTGAACAGCTGCTCTCCCGCGTCGGTCGGCGCCACACTTCGCGTGGTTCGGGTCAACAAACGCACGCCAAGGCGGGCTTCCAGCGCGCGAATGGTATGACTCAGCGCCGACTGCGAAACGCCGAGCTGGGCAGCCGCGCGGGTAAAGCTGCGCTCCCGAGCCACCGCAATAAATGCCAACAGGTCACCGTAACCTTCACGCGCCATTTATGAACCTCATTCATAGACTGATCGCTCGATAGCCTATCTCACATCAATGGGAAGGTGTCGCAGCGTGCAGCATTCAGCCCTGTATCCCGCGGTCTTGACGTGCAGGCGCCGTGCGGTGCTTGAATCGAAACCCGTGCAGGCCTAACCTGCACACGCAGTATTTACCCTTCGAGTCAGGACGACCTTACATGTGGGATGGCAACGTTACCTTCGGTGATTCATGGGCCGGTTACATTGGCCGTGCGGATCAAAACACTGCCCATTCCCATGTTGCGATCCAGCTGTGCATCGGCGTCAATCACCCGGTCACCCTGGAGCTTCCAGGGCAGTTAATTCGCGCGGCGGGCGTGATTATCGGCCCCAATGTCGAACACCGTGCAGTGCCTGACTGTCATCCGGTCGCCTTCGTCTACATCAACCCTGACACCCCGCTGGGCCGCGCACTCAATGCGCTGCTGCAGGACAACGGCATCGCCCTGGCCAGCGATGAACTGCTGGAATGTTTTCGCTGCACCACCTCCCTGCCCCAGTTCGTCGAAGCGCTCGCACGCCTGCTGGCGATCTCCGCGCCCATCGACCAACGCCTCTATAAAGCCTTGAACATTTTGCGCCTGGACCGCGACGGCCCCGGCTCAGTTGGCCGCGCCGCCAATGCGGTGGGCTTGTCCAGCCCGCGCTTGCGTTGTGTGGCGACCCACCAGATGGGCGTTTCGCTGTCCCAATGGATCATCTGGAACAAACTCGAACGCGCTTCCAAATCCCTTGCCGGTGGTTCCAGCTTGTCGGACGCTGCCGCAGACGGCGGCTTCTCCGACCAGGCGCACCTGGCCCGCATGATGCGCCGCATGATTGGCATGACGCCCCGCACCGCAGCCAAGGTATTGCGCAAGACAAGCGTTTCATTCAAGACGCACTGATATCAAAACGCCAATATCGATCGCATCTTATTCGCCAACACGCTAAGTGCTGATCGTCTCCCTCCACAGAGCCCCTCAGCGCGGCTGAAGGTGAATACAAGAGTGTTCGCCAGGGGCATCTGTGCCTGGGATTCGGCGGAACGCACCGTTAATTCTTTCGATGAGTCCGCAGGAAGCATCCTACATGTCAGAACCGCAAAAATTAACCGTCCTGCTCACAGGGGGCTCAGGCGTACTCGGTGATTCACTGATCGACTGCCTGGCCAAGGACGTTCACCTGGTGTGCCTGGCGCGCAAAAGCCGCATCCGCCACCCAGGGGTTGAAGTGCTCAAGGGCGATATCTGCAGCCCTCGGCTGGGGTTGGCCGCCGCTGATTACGAAGCGCTGCTCAACCGTGTGGATTGGGTGATCCACGCCGCTGCAGTCACCCGTATGGATGGCGACATCGACCAGATTTTTTCGGTGAACTACCTCGGCACCGAAAACATCGTGAGGTTTGTGCAGCAGGCCAAAGTGCCGCTTTATCACGTCAGCACAGCCTTCGCCCATCCGTGCGATTACTACGAAGGCGTGCAGGCTGAAACGCCGTACGAAGTTGCCAAGCGCCAGGCCGAAACCCTGGTGCGCTCGTCCGGGATCGACGTGTCGATCTTCCGCCCGTCCATCATCATCGGCAATTCGGACAGCGGGCACATGCCCAACTTCCAGGGTTTTCACATGACCATGGGGCTGATGATGTCCGGCGTGCTGCCGATCATTCCTTGCCCACCGGCAGGTTATGTCGACCTGATCGCTCGGGACGTGGCCGCCCAGGCGATCGCCAATGCGCTGCACCAGCGCTTGATTGGCGAGGACTACTTCCTCACCAGCGGCCCGCAGTCCCTGGACCTCACCCGCCTGCTGGACCTGATGTGCCAGTCGATGCAAACCCAGGCGCAAGCCTTCACCCGGCCACGTTGCATGGCACCGGATATTTATGAGCGGTTGATCCGCCCGGTATTCCTGCCAGCGCTGTCCGGCAACATCCAGGCCGCGCTGGGCCGCGCCAACCAGCTGTGCCGCTATGCCTGCCTGCGCACACCACTGCCGACCTCATTGCCGCAGCTGCTCGGCGAGCAGGCGTTCAGCGCACGGGATGTGAGCCGTGAATTACTGCTGTCACTCAACCACCTGGCCCCCAAGTTAGGTGCGCTGACCCGCATGCTCAAGCAGCCCGTGCCACCCGCGACAGAAGCGAGCCCGGCATGAACCGGCGTCCCGTCGAACCTGCACCCGACGCCGAACAGATCGATCAGTTTTTTCGCCAGCACGTGAACTCGGGCTACGCACGCCTCGCCGCGCTGATGAACTTGCCGATCGAGCAGTCCAGCCGTGGCGTCTACATTTATGACAGCCAGGGCCGCGAGTACCTGGACGTGGGTGGCTACGGCGTGTTTTTCCTCGGCCATGGCCACCCGGTGGTGGTGGAAGCCGTGACGCGCCAACTGCAACAAAACGCCCTGTCCAGCAAGCTGTTGCTCAACCCGCAACAAGCCTTGGCCGCACACGCTCTGGCAACGTGCTGCCCGGACAACCTGGACTATGTATTTTTCTGCAATTCGGGAGCTGAAGCCACCGAGGCCGGCTTGAAACTCGCCCGGCTCAACGGCTGCCGCCGCACACTGTCGACCCTCGGCGGTTTCCACGGCAAAACCCTCGGCGCACTCTCCGTCACCGGTCGCGACAGCTACCGCGAGCCCTTCAGTGGCCTGCTCGGCGACACCGACTTTGTGCCCTTCGGCGACAGCGCTGCGCTGGAACAGCAACTCAGCGCCTCGCCGGAAAAGGCCTGCGTGATTCTCGAACCGGTCCAGGCCGAAGCCGGTGTGATCCTGCCCCCGGCGGGTTACCTGACCCGCGTGCGCGAACTGTGTGATTACTACGGCGCGGTGCTGATTTTTGATGAAATCCAGTCGGGCCTGGGCCGCACCGGCCATTGGTGGGCGTGCGACAGGGAACAGGTGGTGCCCGACATCATGCTGGTCGGCAAAAGCCTGTCCGGCGGCTGCGTGCCTGTCAGTGCAATGGTGGCCAGCGCGGCGATCTACGCGCCGTTCAATCGCAACCCCACGGTGCACACCACCACCTTCGGCGCCAACCCGCTGGCGATGGCGGCCGTGCAGGCCACCTTGCAAGTCATGCAGCAAGAGAACCTGGTGGAACGCGCCCGGCTGATGGGCCAGGAACTGCACGCCCGCTTCACCAACTTGCTCACGCAAATGGGCTTGGCCGAGCGCGTCAAGTTTCGCAGCGCGGGCTTGCTGCTGGGCTTCGAATTCACCGAGGCCTCCATCGCCGCCAACATGGTCATGGCCTTGATCGAACAGCACATCATTGTGTGCCACTCACTCAATGATCACCGAGTGATCAGGCTCACGCCTTCGCCGCTGCTGACCGCCCAGGACTGCACCCGGTTGATCGAGGGGTTCGCGAGCGCGCTCACCTCCTCCGTCCCTACCCTTTGAATGGAATCCGCCCCATGCAACAAGTCAATGTACAGGCACACATCCCCCATGCCTGCGCTGATCAAGTCTTCGCCGTGATCAGCGACTTCAGCAACTACGTCGAGCTGTGCGACTCGGTGCGCACCATCACGATCAACAAGGTCAGCGACCTGGTGTCGTTCACCTCGTGGGAAGTCAACTTCCACAGCGGCATTCTCAAATGGCAAGAGCGCGACACGTTCAACCCCGAAACCCGCGAAATCCACTTTGAGCAAATGGCCGGCGACGTGGACCATTTCTCGGGTACCTGGAAAGTGCTGCCCGACGGCAAGGACTCGATCATCACCTTCGAATCGCGCTTTGACCTGGGCCTGCCGATGCTCGCCGACATGCTCGACCCGGTGGCCCAGCAGGCCATCCGCGAAAACATTCACTCGATCATCACCGGTCTGTTTCCGGCGAGCTACCTGAAGGCCTGAGCCATGTCACTGTCATTGTTAAACCGCTCACGCGCCCTGCTCCACAGCGCTGCGCCGGAGTTTGACGAGCGCTTGGCGGCCATTGCGTTTGCTGACCGCGAAGGCCCCCACAGTGAAGTCATCGCACTGTTCAAAAAGCACGGCCCGGTTGGCCTGCTGGTCAGCCGCGCGGCCGGTGGGCTGGGCGCCAGCATTCTGGAAGCGGTGCATGTGCAGATCGCCCTCGGTGCGCGCTCGCCGTCGCTGGCAGTCGCCAGCACCATGCACCAGTTTTCCGTGGCCAGCCTGCTGGCACTGACGCAAAACGGTGGAGGCGCCGAGGGCCTGTTGTTGGCCGCGGTCGCGCAAAACCGCTTGCTGCTGGCCTCGGGATTTGCCGAGGGCCATTCGGGCGCCGGTATTCTCGACTCGGCCATGCAGGCGGTGCACACCCCGGAAGGCGTGTTGCTCAGCGGCAGCAAGAAGCCCTGCTGCCTCGGGCAGTCGATGGATTTGCTCACTGCCAGCTACATCCGTCAGGGGCCCGAGGGCGAAGAGCTGATGGTCGCGTTGATTCCTGCCAACGCTGCGGGCATCAGCCGCTTGCCGTTCTGGCAGAACAGCGCGCTGGCCGCCGCCGAAAGCATCGAGGTGCGCCTCAATGAAGTGTTTGTGCCCGAGCGCATGCTGTTTTCCGCCGGCTACAAACACCTGTTGGGCGATGTGCAAACCGTGGGTTTCATCTGGTTCGAGCTGTTGATCTGCGCGTCCTATGCAGGTGCCTGCGCCGGCCTGATCGAATCCGTGACCGACGCCGCACGCTGGACCGCCCATCACCGCGTCGACCTGGCGGCCAACCTGCAATTGGCAATCAGCGCTCTGGAAGGCGCAGCGCTGGACATCGAGCGTAACCCTAACGACCTGCCAAACGTGCTCGCCCGCCTGTTGCTGGTGCGCTACGGCATCGAGCAACTGCTCACCCAGCTCTCCGACCAGGCTCACGCCATGCTCGGCGGAATGGCGTTTATCGCCGGCAACCAGAGTTCGAACTGGGTGATGGCCGTCCGTGGCCTGCAATTTCACCCGCCGGCGAAGATCTCCATGGCCAGCAACCTCGACACCTATTTGTCCCACTCAACCTTCAGCATCGCCGGAGCGCACCCATGAACCTGCCTGGAAAAATCATCGTTATCACCGGCTCCGCGCGCGGCCTGGGCCATGCTGCCGCCAGCAAGCTCAAGCGCCAGGGCGCCACGGTGATCGGCCTGGACATTCTGGCGCCGCAAACGCCTGAGCTGCTGGATGCGTTTTACCAGGTTGACCTGGGCGACCGCCGCGCCCTGGCCGAGGTGATTGGCGCCATCAGCACCGACTTCGGCGACATCGACATTCTGATCAACAACGCCGGCACCTTGACCCTCGAACGCGGTGAAACCGGGGTGACCGATGAGGTCACGCGGGCGGTTGATGTGAACCTGTTTGCGCCGTGGCAACTGGTCTCCGGGTTCTTGCCGGGGTTGCTGCGCAAGCGCGGCAAGGTGGTCAACGTGTCCTCGCTGTTTGCGCTGGTGAATGCACCGTATGTGGCCGCCTATGCCGCCAGCAAACGGGCGCTGAGCGCGTATTCCGACGTGCTGCGCATGCAGTACCGCGGGCAGCTCGATGTGGTCACGGTGTACCCCGGTTTTATCGACACCGCGATTCATTTGCCGGCCCAGCGGGTTGGCCTGTCGGTCAAGCGCCTGGTGACGTTCATGTGGGGTGACAAGACCCTGCTGTCCCTGGAAGAAAAACTCGACGCTGCCTCTGACGGCCTGGTGCGCGCCTGCCAGAAAGACGGCCTGCGCAACCGTGGGTTGACCTTCATGGGCACGCTGGCGATGTACACCGCGCGCAGCCTGCCGAGTGTGGTCGATGCATTCATCGCTCTGCGCCTGCGCACGTTGACCCGTGGCGGGCACTTGGCGCTCAAACCTGAATTGATCGAGTAACGCGCCGCCAATGGCCAGTCAACTTCACTCCAAGCCGCAGGTTCGCCTCGACCGTGCCCTGTTCAAGGCCCGGCCGGGCGAGTCCCTGCTGGTCATCGGTTACGCCTTGAGCCTCTACGTGCTGCCGCTCGCGCTGTTTGTGTGGGTGGCCAACAACGCCTCCACCGGCTGGCTGCTGCTGAGCGCGCCGCTGCTGGTGTTGGCGGGCTATGGCTTGTTTCTGCAAGCGATCCTTGGGCATGAAGGCTTTCACTTCAACCTGAGCGCAAACCCGATGCGCAGCTGCTACCTGGGCATTCTCACCAGTTCGCTGCTGCCGGGGTTCTGTGTGACCGGCTACTTCGTCGATCACTGGCAGCACCATCGCTTCAACAACAGCGCGAAGGACCCGGACTACCGGCACTTTTCACGCTATCGCAGCCTGGCGAGCCGCATTGCCGTGTCGCGTCTGGCGGCCACGTCCAATTACCTGCACGCCACGCTGCGCCTGGCGTTCGGGCCGCTGAACGAACCTTCGCCGTTGCCCTTGAGCGCGGCGCAAGTTCAGTGGCTGGCGCGCTGCAACCTGGCGTGCCAGCTCGGCTGGCTCGGCCTCTACACGCTCGCCATGGTGTGGGTCGACGGTTTGCTGTTGGGGTTTGGCCTGACGCTGGCGGTCGCGTTTCTGCTGTCGGCGGTCAACGCGTATCAGGAACACGCGTTCAGTGCCGGCCCGCAGCAGCCACCTGCCCGCTCACGCACCTCGCGCCTGAGTACCTGGCTGCACGCTGGCTCGAACTTTCACCTGGAACACCATTTTTACCCGGCCGTGCCGTGCTGGCGACTGCCCCGCGTGCACCGTCAACTGCTGGATTCGGGATGGTACGCCGACAAGCACTACCTGCTGGAAAGGCGCTTCGTCGCGTCTTTCAAGTACGCCACCGGCCGCCACCCTTACCGTGGAGACACGGTAAACGACTGACCTTACCGCCTAATTTCCCTATGGATTTCCCGCCTGACGTTTCAGGCCGCAGGAGCACCTATGTCATTTGATATTGATAGCCACATCGAAGTCGAACGCGAACAACTCTTCAGCCACCCGCTGTTCGCCAATATCCGTACCGTCGAAGACGTGCGCACGCTGATGGAGTTTCACGTGTTTGCCGTGTGGGACTTCATGACGTTGCTCAAGCGTATCCAGCGCGACCTCACCTGCGTGGAGTTGCCCTGGGTGCCGCCGGTGCACATCACCGCCGCACGCCTGATCAATGAAATTGTGGTGGGTGAAGAAACCGACGAACACCCCGACGGCGGTTTTATCAGCCACCTGGACCTGTACCTCATCGCCATGGATGAAATCGGCGCCGACAGCAGCGTGTTCCGCCGCTTCCTCGCGGCCATCCAGGCCAGGGTGCCGTTGGCCAAAGCCCTCAATGACAGCGAGATTCCGCTGGCCGCCAAGGTGTTCATGTGCCAGACCCTCGACATCGCGCAGCACGGCTCCACCGAGGCGGTGCTCGCGTACTTTTTCTTTGGCCGTGAAGACATCATCCCCGACATGTTCGGTCGCCTGCTCGCGCAATGGTCGGTCAGCGAAACCGAGGTGCCGATGCTCACCTATTACCTCAAGCGCCACATCGAAATGGATGGCGACGAACACGGCCCGGCGGCCAAACGCATCATCGCCGAAATCGTCACCACCCCCGAGCAACACCAGCACATGGTCGAGAGCGCCAAAACCGCTATCAATTCGCGCATCGACCTGTGGGACGGCGTGAATCAGTTCCTCCTGGAAAAAGCTCGTCGCACTGCGCAGCGCCCTGTGCGCCAGGCTGAACACAGCTTCTGAACCCGCTTGAACAGTGACGCGCAAACACAGGAACCGGAACATGACCAAAGGCAAGCTTGTAAAACTGACACTGTGCGGCGTCGTGGTCGGGGGGCTGTTGTTGCTCGGCTGGCAGCGCTGGCAGTACTCCAGCGCCTACGTGAGCACCGATAACGCGGAGCTCGACGGGGTGATCATTCCGGTACGGGCCAAGTTGTCCGGCGTGGTGATGAGCGTGCCGGTGATGGACAACACCACGGTGGAAAGCGGCGACCTGCTGTACCAGATTCGCGACAGCGAATATCAGTACCAGGTAGAGCAGCGTGAGGCGCAATGGCAAGCGTTGCTCTCTGCCGCCGGGCGCAGTGGCAGCCCGGGGGCGCTGGACAGCCAGATCCTCGGCGCGATAGCCATGCGCCAGGCGGCGCAGGCGGCTCTGGCGCAATCGAGCGCGAACCTTGAGCAGGCACGCAACGACTACCAGCGCGCGCGTCGCCTGGCCGCCCAGGGTGTGTTGAGCACCCAGGACCTGGAAGTGGCCAAGGCGCATTTCGAGGCGCTCAGCCATGCCCAGGAAGCAGCGCGCAGCAACGCCCAGGCCGCAGCGCAAAGTACCCTGGCAGGCAAGGCCGAGCTGAAGGTGCAGGACTATCGCATCGCGGCGGCCCAAGCCGAACTGGAACAGGCCAAAATCAAACTGCGCGACGCCCGCCAGACCGCGCCCGTGCGCAGTATCGTCTCGAAAAAAGAGGTGGAGCCTGGCCAGTTCGTGGTCGCCGGCCAAAAGCTGTTGAGCCTGATCGCCACTGACCCGCTGTGGATCACCGCCAACTTCAAGGAAACCCAGGTCGGGCGCGTGCGCGTCGGTCAAGCCGCCAAAGTCACCGTGGATGCGTTTCCCGAGCATGCCTTCAACGGAGTCGTCGAAAGCCTGGCTCCGGCCACCGGGGCGAAGTTTTCCTTGCTGCCGCAGGAGAACGCCACCGGTAACTTCACCAAGGTGGTGCAGCGCGTGCAGGTGCGCATCGCCCTCAAGGACGTGCCGGATGACTACAAGGCGTTATTGAGCCCTGGCATGAGCGCGTTCGTCGAAGTCGCCACACAGCAGCACGGCAGCCAAACGCTATGAGGTCGCCGTACCTGATTGCGTTCACCGTGACGCTGGTGTCGATGATGGAGTTGCTCGACGTGACCATCGTCAACGTCGCCATTCCCAGCTTGATGGGCACTTACGGCGCCTCGGTCGATGAGATTTCGTGGGTGTCCACCGGCTACGTGGTCGCCAACGTGGTGATCTTGCCGGTCAGCGGCTGGCTGTCGGCGTGGTTCGGCCGGCGCACGTATTACCTGGTGTCCACCGCCGTATTCGTGCTGGCGTCACTGGGGTGCGCAATGTCGACCGAACTCTGGCAACTGGTGGCCTTTCGCGTGCTGCAAGGCCTGGCGGGCGGCGGGTTGCTGGGGATTTCCCAGGCGATCATCTACGACGTGTTCCCCAAGGAAAAAGTCAGCAGCGGCATGGCCTTGTACGGCGTCGGCGTGATGATGGGGCCGACTCTGGGGCCGACTGTCGGTGGTTACCTGATCGACACCCTGTCGTGGCACTGGATCTTCTTGATCAACCTGCCGATCGGCGCTGTGGCGCTGCTACTCAGCTGGCTGTGCATCAGCGATTCGCCCAACGAAAGCAAACCCACCAGCGTTGACTACAGCGGCTTCTGCCTGCTGGCCCTGGGGGTCGGCAGCCTGCAGATCCTGCTGGAACGTGGCGAGCATTGGGACTGGATGGAGTCCAACTGGACGGTCGCCTGCCTGCTGCTGAGCAGTTTCAGTTTGGTCGGGTTCTTCTGGTGGGAGCGACGTGTCGCCAACCCGATCGTCAACGTCGCGCTGTTTCAGAACCGCGAGTTCCTGATGGGGTGTATCTGTGCGTTTTGCGTGGGGTTCGGGCTGTACAGCACGCTGTTCATGGTGCCGTTATTCTTGCAGACACTGCTGGCGCAAAGCGCTTACCAAAGCGGGCTGGTGATTTTCCCCGGCGCGGTGGCGAGCGCCATCAGCACCCTGGTCATCGGCAAACTGTCCCAGGAAAACAAGATCGACGAGCGTGTGTTCGTCACCCTCGGCATCGTCATGTACTGCTATGCGATGTTCCTGCACACCCAGTTCACCCTCGACAGCAACCCCGACTCGCTTTACTGGCCGCTGGTGATTCGTGGCCTGGGCCTGGGCATGATCTTTGTGCCACTGACCAACCTGGCGATGCGCCGCTTGCCGCTGACGTTGATCTCCGGCGCCTCGGGCGTGTTGAACCTGATGCGCCAGTTGGGCGGCAGCGTCGGCATCGCAATCGCTGCCACCCTGCTCACGCGGTTCTCGTGGGAGCGCTATCGCCTGCTCTCGGAACACGTCACCGAATCGAGCTTGATTGCCGGCGGCTGGGGGGGCGTGGAAACCAACCCGCTGTTTCTCTCCCTGGGCCTTGCCAGCCATCAACAAGCCCTGGCCTTGATGCCTTACCTGCAAGCGCGTGAACAAGCGCAAATGCTCGCCTTCAGCATGCTGTTCGGCACGTTGGGCGCGGTCATGGCCATCGGTATTCCCATGGTGCTGATGATGCGCAGAAGCACCCTCAGCCGATAATTTTTTCAGTGGAGCACACCCCCTTGCGTATTTCAGGGCTGAAATTCCAACACCCGTCCTTGTTCTGGCTGGCCCTGTTCTGCCTGCCGGCACAGGTTTGGGCGGACGACCTTTACCAGCTGTACCAGAAGGCGCTGACCCATGACATGAAGTTCGCCGCCGCTCAGGCGCAACAATTGGCCACGGCAGAAAAGGAACCGCAAAGCCGCGCCAACCTGCTGCCGGACCTGTCCGTCACGGGCGGCGCGGCCTGGGTCGATGCCGACGAGTCCAACGATATCCGCCGCAACCGCAATAACACCAATGCCTACGCCGTGGTCCTCACCCAACCGCTGCTGCGCTGGCAGAACGTGATCGCCCATGACCAGAGCAAACTGCTGATCAGCGCCAGTGAGGTGCAGACCGAACAGGCGCGCCAGGACTTGATGCTGCGCGTGGCCCGCGCCTACTTTGACGTGCTGCTCAATCAGGAACTGTTGAACACCCGCACGCAACAGCTGCAGACCCTGCGCGAAAACCAGGACCGCAGCCGCCGCTTGCTGGCCGACGGCGCCACCACCACGAATGCGCTGGAACAGATACAGGCCAAATACGACCAGGCGTTTGCCGAACAGATTGCCGCCCGTGGTGCACTGGACATCGCCACCGAAACGCTGACTCAACTGACCGCCGCCCAGGCGCGCCCGTGGTCGGGCAAAGAGCCGCCGTTCAGCGCTCCGGTGCCCGCCGCCATCGGCGACTGGGCGACCACGGCGCAACAGGGCAACCTCGCCGTGCAGCAGGCGCAAATTGCCCAACGCCTGGCAGAAATGGACATCGACAAGGAACAGGCCGGCCACTTGCCCACCCTGGACCTGATCGCCGCCCATGGTCGCTTCGCCTCGGTGGGCGGCGATGTCTACGACGTCACGTTGCCGGAAAACCGCTATACCCAGACCGTGGTGGGGGTGAAATTGAGCGTGCCGCTTTACGGCGGTGGCCGCACCAGCAGCCGCGTGCGTGAGGCGCATGCGTTGCAGACCAAAGCGTTGGATGAACTGGAAGACGCGCGCCGCAGTGCCGGCTTGATGGCCCGCCAGGCGTACCTGCAGGTCACCAGCGGTATCAGCCAGTTCGAGGCCCTCAAACAGGCGCTGAAATCCAGCCAGGTCAACCTCACCTCGGTGACCCACGGCTTCGAGGCCGGTTCGCGGATTAATACCGATGTGCTGGACGCCCAGCAAAAAGTCGCCGACACCCGGCAGCGTTTGGCTCAGCAGCGCTATGCGATTCTGCTGGCGCAACTGAACCTGTTGGCGTCCACCGGAAATCTGAACGACCTGCGGCTGCAGGAAGTCAGCCGTCTGCTCAATTGATAAAACCTGCGCGGTGTCTCTTGCAGCCCGCGCAACAGTCTTTTGTCATCAAGGCCATTGATAGCTCCCTAACGAAACCCCCATTGTGGGGGGCTTATCTGCCGCTTATATCATTCCGAATGATAGTTACCTTTGGTTCATTCGATTCGTGACATAGCACCTCGCCGCGCATGATCCGCCCATCTCAAATACATTGGCGGATGCACCTCATGGAACAGTCACTCAAACATTTGCGCTTCCCCCTGGCGATTTTGGCCGTGGTGGTGATGAGCGCATGCGGCAAGAGCCCGGAACAAGCGGCCGCCATGCCCCCTGCAAAAGTCAGTGTGGCCAAGGTGCTTGAACAACCGGTCAACGAGTGGGATGAATTCACCGGTCGCCTCGAAGCCCCGGAAACCGTGCAGATTCGTCCGCGCGTGTCGGGCCAGATCGATCAGGTCGCGTTCACCGAAGGCGCCCTGGTAAAAAAAGGCGACCTGCTGTTCCAGATTGACCCGCGTCCGTTCCAGGCTGAAGTGCGTCGCCTTGAAGCCCAGCTCGCACAAACCAAAGCCGCCGCCAGCCGCAGTGACAACGAAGCACAACGTGGCGAGCGTCTGCGTCAGAGCAACGCGATCTCCGCCGAGCTGGCCGACTCGCGCACCACCGCCGCCCAGGAAGCCCGCGCCGCTGTCGCCGGCATCCAGGCGCAACTGGACCTGGCCAAACTCAACCTGAGCTTTACCCGCGTGACCTCGCCGATCAGCGGCCGCGTCAGCCGTGCCGAGATCACCGCCGGCAACTTGGTCACCGCCGATACCACCGCGCTGACCAGCGTGGTGTCCACTGACAAGGTTTACGCCTACTTCGACGCCGATGAGCGCGTGTACCTCAAGTACACCGAACTGGCGCGTGAAGGCCGTCGTGGCGCGACGACCCCGGTGTACCTGGGCCTGTCCAACGAAACCGGCAACCCGCACCTGGGCCAGATGAACTTCGTCGACAACCAGGTCAACCCGGCCACCGGCACCATTCGTGGTCGCGCCGTGTTTGATAACAGCAAGGGCGAATACACCCCTGGCCTGTATGCGCGCCTGAAGCTGGTTGGCAGCGGCACCTACTCTGCCGTGCTGATCAACGACGAAGCCGTCGGCACCGACCTGGGCAAGAAGTTCGTACTGGTGATGGACGGCGACAAGCCGGCTTATCGCGCGGTCGAACTGGGGCCGAAGATCGAAGGCCTGCGCATCGTGCGCAGCGGCTTGAACAAGGACGACACCATCGTCGTGAAGGGCTTGCAGCGTATTCGTCCGGGGTCGCCGGTCTCACCGGAAACCATCCCGATGGCCAGCAAGGAAACCCTCGCCGCCTTGGCACAACAACGACAAGCGCTTGAAGCCAGCAACCTGGAGCAAGTGGCGCCGGAAAAAACCGCGTCCAAGCTCGCAGCTGTCGCGGCCCCACGCGGTTAAGGGATACAACTCAAGATGAATTTTTCCAAGTTCTTCATTTCGCGGCCGATCTTCGCAGCGGTGCTGTCGCTGTTGATCCTGATCGCCGGCGCGATCTCGCTGTTCCAATTGCCGATCAGCGAATACCCGGAAGTGGTACCGCCGACGGTTGTGGTACGTGCCAACTTCCCCGGCGCCAACCCCAAAGTCATCGGTGAAACCGTGGCCGCTCCCCTGGAGCAAGCCATCACCGGCGTCGAGAACATGCTGTACATGTCCTCGCAGTCGACCGCCGACGGCAAGCTGACCCTGACCATCACCTTCGCCCTGGGCACCGACCTGGACAACGCGCAGGTGCAAGTGCAAAACCGGGTGACGCGTACTCAGCCAAAACTGCCTGAGGAAGTCACGCGCATCGGTATTACCGTGGACAAGGCCTCGCCAGACCTGACCATGGTGGTGCACTTGACCTCCCCGGATCAGCGTTACGACATGCTTTACCTGTCCAACTACGCCTTGCTAAACGTGAAGGATGAGCTGGCACGCCTGGGCGGTGTGGGTGACGTGCAGCTGTTCGGCATGGGCGACTACTCGCTGCGTGTGTGGCTGGATCCCAACAAAACCGCTTCGCGCAACCTGACCGCGACCGATGTGGTCAACGCCATTCGCGAGCAAAACCGCCAGGTCGCCGCCGGTGCCCTGGGTGCGCAACCTGCACCCAGTGCCACCAGCTTCCAGTTGTCGGTAAACACTCAGGGCCGTTTGGTGACTGAGGAAGAGTTCGAGAACATCGTCATTCGCGCAGGCGATAACGGTGAGATCACGCGCCTCAAAGACATCGCACGGATCGAGCTGGGTTCCAGCCAATATGCCCTGCGCTCGTTGCTGAACAACCAGCCGGCGGTGGCGATCCCGATCTTCCAGCGTCCGGGTTCCAACGCGATCGATATCTCCAACGAAGTGCGCGGCAAGATGGACGAGCTGAAAAAGAGCTTCCCGCAAGGGATGGACTACAGCATCGTGTATGACCCCACCATCTTCGTGCGTGGTTCCATCGAAGCGGTGGTTCACACCCTGTTCGAAGCACTGATTCTCGTTGTACTGGTAGTGATTCTGTTCCTGCAAACGTGGCGCGCCTCGATCATTCCGTTGGTGGCGGTGCCGGTATCGTTGATCGGTACGTTTGCGGTAATGCACCTGTTTGGCTTCTCGCTTAACGCGCTGTCGCTGTTTGGCCTGGTACTGGCCATCGGTATTGTGGTGGATGACGCCATCGTGGTGGTGGAGAACGTCGAGCGGAACATCGAACTGGGGCTTGAACCGTTCCAGGCCACTGAAAAGGCCATGAGCGAAGTGACCGGCCCGATCATCGCCACGGCGCTGGTGCTGTGCGCGGTGTTCATTCCAGCGGCCTTTATCAGCGGCCTGACCGGGCAGTTCTACAAGCAGTTTGCCTTGACCATTGCGATTTCGACGGTGATTTCGGCCTTCAACTCGCTGACCTTGTCGCCAGCCCTGGCTGCGGTGTTGCTGCGCAGCCATGACGCGCCGAAGGACCGCTTCTCCAAAATCCTCGACAAGCTTTTCGGCGGCTGGTTGTTCCGTCCGTTCAACCGCTTCTTTGAAAAAGCCAGCCACGGTTATGTCGGCACCGTACGCCGTGTGATTCGCGGCAGTGGTATCGCGCTGTTCCTGTACGCCGGCTTGATGGTGCTGACCTGGTTCGGTTTTGCTCACACGCCAACCGGTTTCGTACCAGCCCAAGACAAGCAATACCTGGTGGCCTTCGCCCAATTGCCGGACGCCGCGAGCCTGGACCGCACCGAAGACGTGATCACGCGTATGTCTGACATCGCGCTCAAACAACCGGGTGTGGAAGCAGCCGTGGCCTTCCCGGGCCTGTCGATCAACGGTTTCACCAACAGCCCGAACAGCGGCATCGTGTTCGTGACCCTCAAGCCGTTCGACGAGCGTAAAGACCCGAGCCTGTCGGCCGGTGCGATTGCCGGTGCGCTGAATGGCAAATACAGCGACATCCAGGAAGCCTACATGGCGATCTTCCCACCGCCGCCGGTACAGGGCCTGGGTACGATCGGCGGGTTCCGCCTGCAAATCGAAGACCGTGGCAACCTGGGGTATGACGAACTGTACAAAGAAGTGCAGAACATCATCACCAAGAGCCGCACCACGCCTGAGTTGTTTGGCCTGTTCACCAGCTACACGGTCAACGTGCCGCAAGTCGATGCGGCCATCGACCGCGAAAAAGCCAAGACCCACGGCGTGGCGATCAGCGACATCTTCGACACCCTGCAAATCTACCTGGGTTCGTTGTATGCCAACGACTTCAACCGCTTTGGCCGTACTTACCAGGTCAACGTGCAGGCCGAGCAGCAGTTCCGCCTCGATGAAGACCAGATTGGCCAGCTGAAAGTGCGTAACAACAAAGGCGAGATGATCCCGCTGGCGACCTTTATCAAGGTCAGCGACACCTCGGGCCCGGACCGCGTGATGCACTACAACGGCTTTATCACCGCTGAAATCAACGGCAACGCCGCGCCGGGCTACAGCTCTGGCCAGGCGCAGGTCGCGATTGAAAAACTGCTGAAAGACGAACTGCCCAACGGCATGACTTACGAGTGGACCGACCTGACCTATCAGCAAATCCTCTCGGGCAACACCGCACTGTTTGTGTTCCCGCTCTGCGTACTGCTGGCGTTCCTGGTACTGGCCGCCCAATACGAAAGCTGGAGCCTGCCGCTGGCGGTGATCCTGATCGTACCGATGACGCTGCTGTCGGCCATTACCGGGGTGATTATCTCGGGCGGCGACAACAACATCTTTACCCAGATCGGCCTGATCGTGCTGGTGGGCCTGGCGTGTAAGAACGCGATTCTGATCGTCGAGTTTGCCAAGGATAAACAGCAGGAAGGCCTGGACCCGCTCGCTGCGGTACTCGAAGCCTGCCGCCTGCGTCTGCGGCCGATCCTGATGACCTCGTTCGCCTTCATCATGGGTGTGGTGCCACTGGTGTTGTCCAGCGGTGCCGGTGCCGAGATGCGTCATGCCATGGGCGTGGCGGTGTTCTCCGGGATGATCGGGGTGACCTTCTTCGGTCTGTTGCTGACGCCTGTGTTCTACGTACTGATCCGTCGCTATGTGGAGCGCCAGGAAGCGCGCAAAGCGGCCAAGGCCTTGAAGCTGGAGACACAGCAATGAGCGTGAAAGTCTTTCTGCCGAGCCTGCTGGTACTGGCGCTCGCCGCCTGTGCCGTAGGCCCGGACTACAAAACCGAAAAACTGGAGGCGGCCAATATCACGGCCGCCGCCGACACCAAAAGCTATGACCACGCCCAGTACGAAGGCATCTGGTGGCAGCAGTTCGACGACCCTACCCTCGACCAGTTGGTGACCCAGTCGTTGGACGGTAACCGTGACCTGCGTGTGGCATTTGCCCGTCTGCGGGCGGCACGCGCCATCCGTGATGACGCGGCCAACGACATCATGCCGGTGGTCACCAGCCGGGTCAGCAGCGATGTGGGCAAAGGCCAGATTCCCGGCCAGACCACCCAGCGCGTCAACAGTGAACGCTACGACCTGGGCCTGGACATGGCTTGGGAAGTCGACTTGTTCGGCCGTATCCGCCGCAACCTGGAGGCCAGCGACGCTGACCAACAAGTAGCCGAAGCCGACCTGTACCAACTGCAAGTCACCATGATTGCCGAGCTGGTGGACGCCTACGGTCAACTGCGCGGCGCTCAATTGCGCGAACGCATTGCCCTGGACAACCTGAAGAACCAGCAGGAATCGCGCACCATCACCGTCAGCCTGCGCGATGCCGGCGTGGGTGATCAGCTCGACGTGGAACGTGCCGACGCGCGTTTGGCGGCGGTTGAAGCCAGCGTGCCGCAACTGCAAGCCGAGCAAGTGCGCGAGCGTAACCGCATCGCCACTCTCCTCGGCCAGCGCCCCGACAAGCTGAGCGTGGACCTGAGCCCCAAAGCCCTGCCGGCGATTGCCAAGGCGCTGCCGATTGGCGACCCGGGGCAACTGCTGCAACGTCGCCCGGACATTCTCAGTGCCGAACGCAAACTCGCCGCCGCCACCGCGCGTATCGGCGTGGCCAAGGCCGACCTGTTCCCACGGGTGAGCCTCAGCGGCTTCCTTGGCTTTACCGCCGGGCGGGGTTCGCAGATTGGTTCGGCAGCGGCGAATGCCTGGTCCCTGGGCCCGAGCATTACCTGGGCTGCGTTCGACCTGGGCAGCGTACGTGCGCGGTTGCGCGGTGCGAATGCCGAGGCCGACGGCGCGCTGGCGACCTATGAGCAGCAAGTGTTGCTGGCACTGGAAGAATCAGAGAATGCCTTCAGTGATTACGGCAAACGCCAACAGCGTTTGGTCTCGCTGATTCGTCAAAGTGAATCCAGCCGTGCGGCGGCTGACCTGGCGGCGATTCGTTATCGCGAAGGGACGGTGGACTTCCTGGTATTGCTGGATGCCCAACGTGAGCGTCTGGCGGCCGAGGATTCACAGGCTCAGGCGGAAGTGGATCTGTATCGCGGGATTGTGGCCATCTACAAAGCGTTGGGTGGCGGCTGGCAGCCGGACACGGTGGTGGCTAGCAGTAAGTGATGTAAAGAGCTCCTTTGGTTGGTCGCATCCAGCCAATTTTTAGCCCCGTGATCCATTCGGTCACGGGGCTTTTTTTTGGCCTGTGTGTTGGTTTGCTGGGGGCATATCCGTTGCTGCGGTTACGGCTGATATGGGTTCCGCCCTTACGGCGGGTCACTTTTGGAAAAGAGCCCGGAATGCCGGCCCAGCCAAAAGTAACCAAAAGGGCTCTTGCCCCACCACTCGGCACCTCGCTATGGCTCGGTGTGCCCTCACTCCGGCTTTGGACCGTGGGCCGCCGCAATGGGCCATCCTTGGCCCAGTGCGGCTAACCCGGCGTCCTGCCGGGTTACCCACGGTTTCAAGCCTGCGTTCGGCCAGCGTGGTTAACGGGGCGTCTGAGATCAAAGTCAAAAGCAAAATCAAAAGCAAGAGCACGGCGGCCTGAGAGCCGACCTGAGTGGTTGGATCAAAAGCAGATTGTGTGGGAACTG